>NZ_JBVHPY010000002.1:176690-259011 GCF_055567695.1 Streptomyces sp. NPDC026417 | reverse complement strand
GGGCCGGGCGTGGGGGGGAACAGGACCTTTTGTTCCCGGACCCAGCCACTACCCTCCTCCCCCACAGCCCCCGCAGGGACGGGCGGACCGGGGGCTCGCCCCCTCCCCCCCCCCCCCCCCCCCCCCCCACCCCGGGTCCGGGATCAGGCGAACGCGTTGCGCAGGGCCGGCAGCAGGGTCTTCTCCGACCAGTCCAGATAGGCAGGCTGCGACTCGCCGCCGATCTGCACGAGTGCGATCTCGGTGAACCCGGCCTCGGCGTAGGGGCGCACCGCCTCGACGAAGGCCTCGGGGTCGTCACCGCACGGGATCGACTCGGCGACGTCGTCGGGGGTGACGAACTGGGTCGCCCCCGCGAACGAATTGGGGTGCGGCAGCTCGGAGTTGACCTTCCACCCGCTGCCGAACCAGCGGAACTGGTCGTGTGCCCGCTTCACAGCCGTGTCCCGGTCGGGGTCGTAGCAGACGGGGAGCTGTCCCACCCGGGGCTTGCCCTGCCCGCCGTGCCGGTCGAAACCGTCGAGCAGGTCCGCCTTGGGCTCCGTGGCGATGACGAGATCGGCGAGCCGGCCCGCCAGCCGGCAGGACCGCTCGCCGGACACGGCGACCCCGATGGGCGGAGCCTGGTCCGGGAGGTCCCACAGCTTGGCCGACTCCACGTCGAAGTGCGTCCCGCGGCGCGTGACATGGCCGCCCTCGAACAGGTCGCGGATGATGCCCAGTGCCTCCTCCAGCATCTCGTGCCGGACGTCGACCGACGGCCAGCCGCCGCCCACCACATGCTCGTTGAGGTTCTCGCCCGAACCGAGGCCCAGCCGGAACCTGCCCTCGGACAGCAGCTGCATCGTCGCCGCCTTCTGCGCCACCACCGCGGGGTGGTAGCGGAACGACGGACACGTCACGTAGGTCATCAGCGGGATCCGCGAGGTGGCCTGAGCGGCGGCCCCGAGCACACTCCAGGCATACGGCGAATGGCCCTGCGACTCCAGCCACGGGAAGTAGTGGTCCGACGTCACCGAGAAGTCGAACCCGGCCTGCTCGGCCCGTACCACGTGGTCGACGAGGTCACGGGGACCGGCTTGCTCCGTCATCATCGTGTATCCGATTTGCACCATACGAGACGGGTCCCCGATCCGGTGATCCGGAAACAGGGACCGTCCCCCGTACGGATCCACTACCCCGCGCGGGCCACGAACTCCCAGCTTCCGTGCGGAGTCCCGTATACGACGAACCCCGGCTCCGTCCGCAGGAACGCCGCCCCCTCCGGAGCCCGGACGGCGGAACGCGTCCCGGCCGGCACGTGGACCTCCGCCGTGGAACCCACCGGGACCCGCACCGACAGCCGCAGCGAGGTGCCGACGACGGACCAGGCGACGGCCGCCTCGCCCCGTACCGTGTGCACCGTGGTGCGCGCCCAGTCCACGCCGGTACGGCCGTCGGGGCGCACCGTGAAGGTCCGGTAGCCCGCGTCTCCGGGGCGCAGGCCCGCCACGTTCTCGTAGAGCCACTGCACGACCGTCCCCTGGAAATAGTGGTCCCGGGAACGGGAGTCCAGCGGCCACATCTCCCACATGGTGTCCGCCCCGTGCTCGAACCAGTACCCCCACCCCGGATAGGTGCGCTGGGTGGCGATCGCGTGCGCCACCTCCGGGTGCCCCTGCGCGGACAGTTCGCGCAGCAGCACGCTCGTCCCCAGCGCCCCTGTGTTGAGGTGGTCGCCGCGCCGGCGGATGTCGGCGACCAGGGACGCCACGACGTCCGCCCGCGCGCCGGGCGGGACCAGTCCGAAGGCGTAGCTGCGCGTCGCCGGTCCAGCCGTTCTTCTCGTACATCGGCGTGTCCGTGGGGATGCCGTGCAGGTTGTTCAGGACGGTCCGCCGCATCGCCGCCTCCAGCCGCTCGTAGAACGGCTCCGAACAGGCGAAGGTGCCCGTCCGCTCGACCGGGGTGTGCACCACCCGGCCGAGCACCTGTGCGGGCTCCGGCTTCGCGGGCAACCCGCTGACCTGCACGTAGCGGAAGCCCTTGTACGAGAACCTCGGCTCCCACACCTCCTCGCCGTCGCCCGCGCAGACGTACTCGTCCGTCTGGAAGCGGCCCGGCACGTGCCCGGTCTCGGCCCGCACACTGCCGTCGTCGTTCAGCTTCTCGCCGTGCACCAGGCGCACCGTCGTCCCCGCCGGGGCCCGGACGGTCAGCCGCGACCAGCCCGCCATCGTCCGTCCCATGTCGACCACGTGGACGCCCGCCGCCAACTCCGTGACCGCCACCGGATGCACCGTCTCGACGACCTCGATCGGGTCGTGGGTCTGGGCGCGCAGCGTCCCCTTCGGGGCGCTCTGCCGGGGGGCCTCCTGCCAGCCGGCGTCGTCGAAGCCGGCACGCGTCCAGCCGACCGGAGCCCTGCGGGCGTCGTAACTCTCGCCTGCGTACAGCGAGTTGGAGCGAGTGGGCCCCTCGGTCATGCGCCAGCCGCCGTCCGTGGCGACGGTGGTACGGGAACCGTCCGGATGGTCGATCTCCAGTTGCGCCAGCAACCGCGGCTCGCCGTGCCAGGGCGGCCGGTGCCAATTCCAGACGTTGGGCGTCGTCATGCCGAAGAAACCGCGGCCGAGCGTCACCCCGATCGCGTTGCGGCCGCGGCGGACCTGGTCCGTGACGTCGTGCACGGCGTAGAGGACCGTCTCCTCGTAGTCCGTGAAGCCGGGGTCGAGGACCTGGCGGCCGACGCGAACGCCGTTGAGCTCGGCGTCGTAGTAGGCGAGGCCACTGATGTGCAGGCGGGCCCGCACCACCGCCTCGGGGACGTCGAACTCGCGGCGGAGCAGGGGAGCGGGGCGCTCGGCCGAGGGGACCGTCACGCCGTCACCCCAGGGGCCCTGGCCGTACGGGGCGAGCACTGCCGCCTCCGCCCAGTCCCCGTCGTCGAACTCCGGCAGCTGCCAGTCCTGTTGCTCGCTTCCCGCACAGCGCCAGCCGTCCCCGGTGGCGAGTTCGACGGTGTCTCCGGACGCGGTCTCGACGACCAGGCGGACGAGCAGTCCGCCCGGGTTCACCGAGGCGCCGCCACGGTTGGTCGCCAGGGCGGCCACCACGACTCGTCCGCCGTCCGCGGCCCGCACCTGCTCCGTGACGTCCGCCGACTGCTCGGAGCGCCAGGCGTCCGTGCGCTCGGGCTGGTGCAGCACCTGCTGCCCGCCGACGTGGAGCGTGAAGTCGTCGTCGGCCGTGGCCACCACGGTGGCCCTGCGCACCTCGGTGCCGGCGGGCAGCGTGGTGGAGCCGCGGAACCAGCGCGGCCCCGTGGGGGAGGAGCCCGCGGTGGAGCCCGGCGACCAGATCCAGGCCGCGCCGGTGAAGCCGGGGGGCTCGGGCGGGGCGTCGGCGCCGATCCAGACGCCGCGCCACGCGTCCGACGGCAACGTTGTCTCCCACCACCGCGGGGCGCTCCAGGCCGACGGCCGGCCCTTTGCGTCCCAGACGCGGACCTGCCAGTGGTACCGCGTACGGGGCTCCAGGGCGGGGCCCGCGTAGACGACCCCGACGGTACGGTCCGACGTCACCCGGCCCGAGTCCCAGACGAGCCGTCGCCCCTTGCGGAGTTCCTGCGGGCCCAGGGCGACCCTGACCTGGTAGGCGGACTGGCGCGCCGCCTGCCCCTCGGCCGTCAACACCCAGGTGAGGCGCGGACGTTCGACCTCGGTGCCGAGCAGGTTTTCGGCGTACTCGACGGTCGTGCGCGTGATGTGCAGACCGCCCGGCCGTGCGGCGGCGGCGGTCCCTGCTGCCGCGGCGGCGGTGTCGGCCGTCGGCGGGCCGAGGGCGACGGTGGCGCCCGCGCCGACGACTGAGCTCCTCAGGAAGACCCGGCGGTTCCAGCCCTTGGCCATCTGCTGCCCTTCGGTGGAGGGGAGGGGTGCTGTGCCGTGCATGACTCATTGAAACGTTTCATTCGATTCCGGACGATCCTATGCAGCAGCTGTGTCGACCTACAAGAGGCGTGCGTCCGGCGGCATGGACATCCGCCGTGGACACCGGGGGGCCACCGGGGGAAGGATGGCGTGTGCACCCAGCTGTCGGGGGCCGTCGAGCGGCACGGTCCGCCCGGGTCGAGCGGCATGTCCGCCCAGCCGGATCGCCGCCTCGCTCACCGCCGCCAGTCCGTCGAACCCGAGCCGCCCGGAGGCCGTCCCGCATGAGCGCCCGCCCGCTGTCCGTCAGCAGTCCCGCCGCCCAGGGAGTCGAGGCGTCCGGTGTCCACGCGTTCCTGGACGCGATCGAGGCCGCCCCCGGCATCGAGCCGCACAGCCTGATGATCCTGCGGCACGGTCACCTCGTGGCCTCCGGATGGTGGGCGCCCTACACTCCCGAACGCCCCCATCTGCTCTACTCGCTGAGCAAGAGCTTCACCTCCACAGCCGCCGGACTCGCCGTCGCCGAGGGGCTGTTGGACCTCGACGCCCCGGTGATCTCGTACTTCCCGGAGTTCGAGGCGGACATCACCGACCCGCGCAGCCGGGCCATGCTGGTACGCCACGTCGCGTCCATGGCCAGCGGCCATCTCGCCGAGACCCACGAGGCGGCCTTCCGGCGCGATCGCGAGGAGCCCGTGCGCGGCTTTCTGCTCACCCCGCCCGACCGGGACCCGGGCACCGTCTTCGCCTACAACCAGCCCGCCACGTACACCCTGGCCGCCATCGTGCAGCGGGTGACGGGGCGGACGCTGACGGACTATCTGCGACCCCGGCTGTTCGACCCACTGGGGATCGGAGAGGTGGCCTGGATCCAGCGTCCCGCCGGGCGCGACCTGGGCTTCAGCGGACTGCACGCCACGACCGACGCGATCGCGCGCCTGGGGCAGCTCTATCTGCAGGACGGCGTGTGGGAGGGGCGGCGCGTCCTCCCGGCCGCGTGGGTCGCCGAGGCGACCCGGCCGCACGTCTCCACCTCGGACGGGACCCTGGCGGGCGTGGGGTCGGACTGGCAGCAGGGCTACGGGTTCCAGTTCTGGATGGCCCGGCACGGCTACCGGGGCGACGGGGCGTACGGGCAGTTCTGCCTCGTCCTGCCCGAACAGGACGCGGTCGTCGCGACGACCGCGGCGACCGAGCGGATGCAGGACGTGCTCGATCTTGCGTGGCGGCACCTGCTGCCCGCGTTCGGCCCCGCGCCGCACGACGCGGCCGACCCCGCCGGGGCGGCCCCCGCCCTGCCCGGCGCGGACGACGAGAGCCTGGCCAAGCGCCTTGCGGGACTGGCGCTGACGCCGGTGGCCGGCAGCGCCGAGCCGCCCGGGCAGGCGGAGGCCTGGGCCGGAGCACGCTTCACGCCGGCGCCGGACGACGGCGCCCGGCCGGAGAGGCTGACAGGGGTGGTGGTCGACGTGGACGCCGACGGCTGGACCGTGTCGCTCGACGAGGGCGGCTCGCCCATCGGCCTACGGCTCGGGGCCTCCGGCTGGACCGTCGGCACGGGGTCCCTGCCCGCTGCGGTGAGCGGCGGATGGACCGGCCCGGAGACGCTGGGCGTCGACGTGCTCTTCCTGGAGACACCGCACCGGTTGACCGTGACCTGCTCCCTCGCCTCGCGCACGTTCACCGCACGCTGGCACACCACGCCCCTGCACGGCGGGTCGCTGAGCCGCCTGCGCGCCCCGGCCCGCGGGGACGCGATCGCGGCTCCGGGTGCGTCCTCCGCGGATCGCTGACCGGGCGCCGTCCGATGGAGAGCGCCTCGCCGGGATCGGTGCTGACGGGCCGGTGAAACGGCGTATCGCATGCCGACGGCCGGGTAATCGCGGATGATCGTACGAGGACTGCGGCGCCGTGCCCGGGTCCGCCGTCACGGCAGTGGAGTGTGCTGATGCAGCTGAATCTCGAAGGACGGACCGCGCTCGTCACGGGCTCGACCCAGGGCATCGGGGCGGCCATCGCGGTGGGCCTCGCCCGGGCGGGCGCCCGCGTCGGGGTCAACGGGCGGGACGAGGGCCGGGTCGAGGAGGCCGTCGCCGAGCTGACGAAGCAGGCACCGCAGGCGCAGTTCGTCCCGGTGGCCGCCGACCTCGGGACCGAGGAGGGAGCCGGCCGGGCCCTGGAGACCTTGTCCGAGGTGGACGTCCTCGTCAACAACCTCGGCATCTTCGGGGCGAAGCCCGCGCTGGAGATCAGCGACGAGGAGTGGCGGCGCTACTTCGAGGTGAACGTCCTCGCGGCGGTCCGCCTCACCCGCGCCTACCTGCCCGGCATGATGCGGCGGGGCTGGGGGCGCGTGCAGTACATCGCGAGCGACTCGGCGGTGGCGATCCCGGCCGAGATGATCCACTACGGCATGTCCAAGACCGCGCTGCTCTCCGTGAGCCGCGGGTTCGCCAAGGAGGCCGCGGGGACGGGTGTCACGGTCAACTCCGTCATCGCGGGACCCACGCACACGGGCGGCGTGGAGGAGTTCGTGTACGAGCTGGTCGACCGAGACCTGCCCTGGGACGAGGCGCAGCGCGCCTTCATGCGGGAGCACCGCCCGCAGTCCCTGCTCCAGCGGCTGATCGAGCCCGAGGAGATCGCGAACCTCGTCGTCTACCTCAGCTCGGATCAGGCGTCGGCAACCACCGGGGGAGCCGTCCGGGTGGACGGCGGGTACGTCGACTCGATCCTTCCCTGAGGCGGCGCGTCAACTGCGTCACGCCGGGCCGTAGTTGTGTCCGGACGCGGCGTCGTGCTGTGCGTTCCGCGGCCGCGCGGGTACGGCGGTGGCTGCGACGTGCGGCCGGCGAGGGGCACGGGGTGACCGCGTCGGTGCGGTGTGATGACGGCGGCCTCGGCGTGGTGACCCCGGCCTCGGTGAAGGGCGTGGAGTGATGTCCCCGGTCTCGGTGAAGGGCGTGCGGTGAGGTTGTCGGTGCCGCCCCGACGTGGCGGGTCGGGGGCGGCGGCATGGTTCCGCCCCGATCGTCCGCCGGACGAGGCCGCGCGGCAGGCGGTAGGGCCGTCCTGGCCGGGGTCGGCCCCTTCGCCGTCGAACGGGGGCCGGTCGCGCCCCGGGACGGACGGACGCCGGTGAGGATCCGGATGGTCAACAGCGGTGACCTCGCCACCGCGACCTCTCCCACGCGGGACCGGTGGGTGTCGTACTCGGGGACGACGGAGATCTCCCGCGTGCCGGGCGCCGCCGCACCCGTGGTGATCGAGTTCCGGCGGGGCGGCAAACCCCTTCTGGCGACCGGCAGTTCACGGGACGAGGTGGCCGGCGTCGAGGTGACCCGCGTCGACAACGGCATGCCGACCGTCCTGATCGCCGCGGCCTCCCTCGGGGTCACGGGCTACGAGGAACCCGCGGAACTGGAGAAGGACCGCGCGCTCGGCGAGCGGCTGCGGCAGATCCGGCTGGCGGCCGGCCGGCTGATGGGGCTGGGCGACGTCGGCGGGACGACGGTCCCCAAGCTCACCCTGCTCGCCGCTCCGGTGCACGGCGGTGCCGTCATGACCCGCACCTTCGTTCCCGTCCGCTGTCACACCGCGATCGGTGTCCTCGGAGCCGCCGGCGTCGCGGCGGGCCTGCACCTGCGTGACGGCGTCGACCGAGGAATCGCGCAACTGGCGTCGAAGGAAGCGCAGTTGCGCATCGAACACCCCACCGGCTTCCTCGACGTCGAGAGCCTCGTCGAGGACGACACGCGCGGCGGCGGGCCTCCCGTGGCCGGCCGCACGGCCGTAGTCCGCACCGCACGAAAGATCTTCGACGGCACGGACTTCCCTGCCCTGCCACGACGAGGTTCGCCCGGCCCGGCTCCTGAGGCCCTGCCCAGGTCAGGGCTTGACGGCGACCGCGCCGAACTGCGGTACGACGGAGGCCGTTTCGGAGCCGGCGCGCCACTGCGAGCAGGACACGAGGCCAGGGGTGACGAGGTCCAGCCCCTCGAAGAAGGCGGCGATCTCCTCGCGGCTGCGCGCGGTGATGGGCGGGGTGGCGTTCTCGTTCCAGAACTTCATGGCCTCGACGTTGCCCTCGCCGCCGAGGTCGGCGTCGGTGGTCGGGTGCGTCAGGGCGAGGAAACTGCCCGACGGGACGGCCGCCATGACCCGGCGCACGATGTCCTGCGCCTTGGCGGTGTCCAGGACGAAGTTGAGGATGCCCAGCATCATGACGGCGACGGGCTGTTCGAGATCGAGGGTGGACGCGGCGCCCCGGACGATGGTGTCCGGGTTGTGGACGTCGGCGTCGATGTAGTCCGTGACGCCCTCGGCGGTACTGGTCAGCAGGGAACGCGCGTGGACGAGCACGATGGGGTCGTTGTCGACGTACACGATCCGGGATTCGGGCGCGATGCGCTGCGCGATGTCATGGGTGTTGTCGAGGGTCGGCAGCCCGGTGCCGATGTCCAGGAACTGCCGCACCCCGCGTTCCCCGGCCAGGAACTCGACTGCGCGGCGCAGGAACTGACGGTCCGCCAGCGCCACGTCCCGGATCACCGGGAACATCGAGGCGACGTGCTCGCCGACCCGCTGGTCGACCTCGTAGTGGTCCTTGCCGCCGATCCAGAAGTTCCAGACCCGGGCGTTGTGCGCCACTGCGGTGTTGAGTCTCCCCGAGGCCCCCGTCGGGCGCTGCGTCTCGCTCATGTCGTTCCCTTCCCTGGGCACCCGCGGGCGTCCGGGTGCGTACGGCCGCCACGGCGGCACCAGACCGTCGCGGCCATTGTGCCTCCTTGATCGGGAACCCGCTCCCGTACGGCCGGACGACCGACCGGGCCGCGGGGCAACGGCAGTTGGGCCGCCGCATCCCGAGTCCGGAAGGTCACCGATCCCGATCAGGACACGCAACCCACATGCGCCAGCGCCTGCTTGAGCAGTACCCCGTGGCCGCCCGGCATCTCGTTGAGCACCATCGGCGACAGCGCCTCCTGAGGGCTGAACCAGACCAGGTCGAGCGCGTCCTGCCGCGGGCGGCAGTCGCCGGTCACCGGGACGATGTAGGCGAGGGACACCGCGTGCTGCCGAGGGTCGTGATAGGGCGTGACCCCGTGGGTCGGGAAGTACTCGGCGACGGTGAACGGCTGCAGCGACGCCGGGACACGGGGCAGCGCCATCGGGCCCAGGTCCTTCTCCAGATGACGCAGCAGTGCGTCCCTGACGCGCTCGTGGTGCAGCACCCGGCCGGAGACGAGGGTGCGGCTGACCGTCCCGTCCGGACCGATGCGCAGCAGCAGCCCGATGCTGGTGACTTCGCCACTGTCGTCGACGCGCACCGGCACGGCCTCGACGTACAGGATCGGCATACGGGCGCGGGCCTGTTCCAGCTCGTCGGGGGTCAGCCAGCCGGGCGAGGTCTCGGTCATGTCAGACATTGGGTGATCATACTTTCCGTGCCCCCCGTTTAGCTCCCACGACTCGGGACCGATCGTGCAGACGCCCGCGGCGCGCCCGTCCGGATGCTCCCCGGCGGTACGGCGGAGGTCTAGAGTGGGCCCGCCAGTTGGTTGAATTGCCAACCAGGTCTTCGACTACGTAGGAGCCCCCCATGGAACCTGTGGACCTGGCCGCCGTCGAGGCGGAACGCGCGCGCATCCGGGAGACCTACCTGGCGGACTCGGACCGTCCGGCGAGCGCCGCCCGCGGCGTACATCACGTGGCCCTCCTCTCCTCGGACGTGGAGCGGACCGTGCGCTTCTACCAGGAGATCCTGGAGTTCCCGCTCACCGAGATGATCGAGAACCGCGACTACAAGGGTTCGACCCACTTCTTCTTCGACCTGGGCAATGGAAATCTGCTCGCCTTCTTCGACTTCCCGGGTCTCGACCTCGGCCCGTACGCGGAAGTCCTCGGCGGACTGCATCACCTCGCCATCTCGGTCGACCCCACCACTTGGGCGCGGCTGCGCGAGCGGCTCGGCGCCGCCGGAGTCGACTACCAGGAGGAGAGCGGCACCTCGCTCTACTTCCGCGACCCCGACGGCGCCCGCGTGGAGCTGCTCGCCGACCCGCTCGGCGAGATGTACGGCACCACCGTGCTCTGACGCCCGGGGCCGCCCCGGCGGCCGGATCCCCGGCCCGCCCGACGGTCGGCCCCGAGGCAGTGACCGTCCGGCTGCCCCGGCCGGCGTCGCCCGCTGCCGCGCCCGGTCCGGGCGGCGGCCGGGTACCGCCCCGAGGTTCGTGTGCTGGGCCGTATGCAGCAGCACCGGGGGCAGGCGACCGGGAGCTCCGCCGAGGCTGGAGGCTCAGTCCCCTCACCTCAGGAGCCGAGATGCCTCTGCGCCCCCTGCCGTCCCGCGGTGCCGTCGTGTCACCGGGTCTGCGGAAGGCCGCCCTCGTCGCCGTGTGCCTGGCAGCGCTGGCCCCCGCCACCCCGAGCGCCGCCGCCGGCGCACTCCCCGCAGCCCCGGACGACCGCACGCTGCAGCGGGAGATCGACGCGTTCGTGCAGACCCCGGGCGGGCCGCCCGGAGTCGTCGCCGTGCTGCGCGACGGCCGGAAGAGCCGCGTCCTGCGGGCCGGGGTCGCCGACGTCCGCACCGGCCGGGCGCCGCGCGCGCACGACCACATGCGCATCGCCAGCGTGGCCAAGGCGTTCAGCGGAGCGGTGGCGCTGACCCTGGTCAACAGCGGCGACCTCGCACTGGACGACACCCTGCGCAAGCGACTGCCCCGACTGCCCCGCTCCTGGGGTTCGGTGACGCTTCGTCAGTTGCTCAACCACGCCAGCGGCCTGCCCGATTACACGGAGGCCCCCGCGTTCCGCGAGGCGGTGACGGCCGACCCCCGGCGCCACTTCGACTCGCGCCGGCTGCTCGACTACGTGGCGGACGAACCGCTGAACTTCAAGCCCGGCTCGCAGTACCGCTACTCCAACTCCGACAACATCGCCGTGGCCCTCATGGCCGAGGCCGTCACCGGCACGACCTACGAACGACTGCTTGAGGAACTCGTCTACCGGCCGCTCGGCCTGCGCGACACCACGCTGCCGCAGGGCTACCGGCTGCCGAAGCCCTATCTGCACGGCTACGACGTCAGCGTGCCCGACGCTCCGGAGGACATCAGCGAGGTCCTGAGCGCGTCCGGCGTGTGGGCCTCGGGAGGCATCGTCTCCACGCCCGCGGACCTGTCCCGCTTCATCCGCGGGTACGCGGGAGGCGAGCTCTACGGCGGCAAGGTCGTACGGGAACAGCGGCGCTGGGTGAAGGGCGCCTCCGAGCCGGCGGGTCCGGGACGCAACAACGCGGGACTGGGGATCTTCCGCTACACCACCCGGTGCGGTGTCGTGCTGGGGCACACCGGCAACTTCCCCGGGTACACGCAGCTCGCCACCGCGACCCCGGACGGCCGCCGCTCGCTGACCTTCTCGATCACCACGCAGATCAACAAGGATCTGGCCCCCGAGCAGCTGAAGCGACTGCGCGCCATCGAGGAGGACTTCGTCTGCGCCGTGCTCAAGAAGGGGCGCTGAGGTCCGGCGCCCGTCACCGTGACCGCGTCCGGGGCGGGGCCCGTCACGGGTCCCGCCCCCACGGACTGCTCCGAGTGGCGGACGCTCGCCAGACCCCGGCCCGCCCGTGGACCGGGCCCACCCGGGCCCCGGGTCGCGCTCGCCCCCGGCGCCGCGCACGCCGGAGCCCTGCCCCGGCTGGGTCCCGCTCGACCCCCGGCGCCCCGCACGCCGGAGCCCGGCATCGGGCCCGTCCGGCATCCCGCCCACGCGGCATCGGACCCGTCCGGCACCGGGCTCGCCGAGCCCCGGCCCCGCTTCGGACTCCGGACTCCGGCCGGCCACACCGTCGGCGGCGATGAGTTTGCGACGGTGCCGCAGTCTCCCCTCCGTCACCGCGCATGCGGGGACACCGCCCTGCGGAAGGAACACCGCCCATGACCGCCACCCACCGCCTCGACGTGCCCGGCGCCCGCCTGCACTACGAGGTCCGCGGCTCCGGCCCGCTGCTGCTGGTGATGGGAGCGCCGATGTCCGCCGCGGCCTTCGCACCGCTGGCCGACGTCCTCGCCCGTGACCACACGGTCGTCACCCACGACCCGCGCGGCATCGCGGGCAGCACCCTCGACGACCCGGAGCAGGACTCCACCCCCGAGCTGCGGGCGGACGACGTCGCGGCCCTGCTGGACGCCCTCGGCGCGGAGTCGGCGGACGTCTTCGGCAGCAGCGGCGGCGCGGTGACCGGGCTCGCCCTGGTCGCCCGGCATCCGGCCCGGGTCCGGACCCTGGTCGCACACGAACCGCCCCTGCTGGACCTCCTCCCCGACGCGGACGAGCGGCACGCCGCGACCGACGACATCATCGAGACCTTCCATCGGGAGGGCGTCGGGGCCGCCTGGATGAAGTTCATGGTCGTCTCCGGTGTCGCCGACAGCGTCGAGGGGCCGCCCCCTCCGCCGGCCGGCGAGCCCTCGGCGCAGGACCTCGCCGACAGCGCCCGGTTCTTCGCCCACGAACTGCGGGGCACCACCCGCCATGTGCCCGACGTCCCGGCCCTGACGTCGGCACCGGGCCGTGTCGTCGTGGGCATCGGCGCCACCTCCGGACCGCTGCTCACCCACCGGACGTCCACCGCGCTCGCCGCGCTGCTCGGCACGCGCCCGGTCGAGTTCCCCGGCGGCCACGGCGGATTCATGGAGCAGCCCGAGGAATTCGCCGAGGTGCTGCGCAAGGTGCTCGCGGCCGGGGGAGCGGGGGGTCGCGACGCGGGCTGACGGCAGACCGTGCGGGCCGGCTCCGGGCGGGTCAGCGCAGGGTGTCGGCCCAGTTCGCCGGGACGCGTCCGGCCGGGCCCGGCACCGGCTGCTCGTCGGGACGGCTGAGGGGCGGAGCCAGGTCCGGACCCGACTCGTACAGCTCGGAGGTGTCGAAGTTCCAGTACCAGTGCTCGCCGGGTTCGAAGCTGCGGATGAGGGGGTGTCCGGTCTCCCGTGCGTGCGCGGTCGCGTGCTTCGACGGTGAGTCGTCGCAGCAGCCGATGTGCCCGCACTGGGCGCAGCGCCGCAGATGGAACCACCATCCGCCGATGGCGTCGCAGTCACCGCACCCCGTGCCGCTCGGCGGGACGCTGGGATCGATTCCGGCGGGCAGGGTCATGACGGCTCCTCGGGTGTGTCGGGTTCCGCGGCGGTCAGGGGCAGGCGGACCTGGAAACGGGTGTCGCCCGGCACCGACTGCACCTCCAGATGTCCGTGGTGCTTGTTGACGACGATCCGCCAGGAGATGTCCAGGCCGAGGCCCGTGCCCTCGCCCACCGGCTTGGTGGTGAAGAACGGATCGAAGATGCGGTCGCGGATCTCCGCGGGAACCCCGGGCCCCGTGTCACGGAACTCCACCAGCAGCCGGTCCCGGTCCAGCGCGGTCCGCACGGTCAGCGTGCCGTCCCGGTCCGTGCCGTTCATCGCCGCCACGGCGTTGTCGACGAGGTTCGTCCACACCTGGTTCAACTCACCGGGATAGGCCGGGATCTTCGGGAGCGTACGGTCGTACTCCTTGACCACGGTGATGCGGGAACCGATCTTGCCGGAGAGCATCAGCAGGGTGCTGTCGAGCAGTTCGTGCACGTCGCACACCTGGTACGGGGCACGGTCGAGCTGGGAGTACTGCTTGGCGGCGTCCACGAGATGCGAGATCCGGGTGGTGGAGTCCTCGATCTCGTTCATCAACAGTTCGGTCTCGACGGTGTAGTTGAGCCAGCCCACCGCGCCCGGCAGGATCTCCGCGTCCACGGCCGCCGCGACCTGGTCGAGCCAGTCGACGTCGAGCCCGGCCTGTACGAAGGTCGGCGCGAGCCGCCAGCCCTCGGCGATCCCGTGGTCGTCGAACCAGTCGCCGAGGGTGTCCTCGCGGTCCGAGGCCTCCAGCGGGCTCAGCGCGGGGGCCTTCGCGACCCGTTCGGCCGTGCGCTCCTGGATCTCGATGAGGTCGGCCAGGGCCTGGCGCGAGAAGGGGCCGGTGGCGATGATGCCGAGCTTGTGCCGCATCTTCGCCACCCGTTCCCGCAGGCTGGAGGTGGCCCGGACCGCCGCGGCGGCGGGGTTGTTGAGTTCGTGGGTCAGGCCCGCCGACAGCGAGCCGAGCGCCAGCAGCCTTTCCCGCTGGCCGATCACCTGCTGGGTGTTCTTCGAGCCGAAGAACAGGCCCTCCAGCAGGTGCACCGCCATCGGGAACCAGTCCTGCATGATGGCCGCGAACGTCTCCGAGGGCAGCACGAAGAACCGCGAGGGCTCGGTCACCCGCATCGAGCTGTTGTACACCGGCCGCACCCGGTCGCCGAGATAGGCCTGCATGGCGCCGGAGTACACACCGCGGCTGGAGCTGCGGCTGATCTCCACGTCGTCGTTGCCGACCCGGCGCGAGAGCACCACCGTGCCCTCCAGGAGCACGAAGAAGCACGTGGCCTGCTCGCCCTCGGTGTAGACGGGCCCCGGCTCGAACCGCTCCACCCGGCCCTCCCGGCACAGCCGGTCGAGCTGGTCGCCGTCGAGCTTCTCGAACAGGAACAGCGTGCTGAGCTCGGCGACGCTGCACGGCACCGGCTGCCCGCTCACGACTGCTCCAGGTAACGGTGGACGAGCATGACGGCCATGGCTCCCTCTCCGACCGCGGACGCGACGCGCTTCGCGGACTCGGCCCGCGCGTCGCCGGCCACGAACACGCCGGGCACGTTGGTCTCCAGGTGGTACGGCGGCCGGTCCAGTTCCCAGCCCGCCGGCGGCTGCCCGTCGGCGGTCATGTCCGGGCCGGCCATGATGAACCCGCGCGGGTCCCGCAGCACGGTCCCGTCCAGCCAGCCGGTGAGCGGAGCCGCACCGATGAAGACGAACATCCACTGCGCGTCGACGAGTTCCGTGTGGCCGCTCGCCACGTCCCGCAGGGTGAGCTGCTCGAGATGGTCCGAGCCGTGCGCGGCCTCGACGACCGTCCCGGTGCGGACGCTGATGTTGGGCGCGTCCTCGATCTGCTGGATGAGGTAGTGGGACATCGACGCGGACAGCGACGAGCCGCGCACCAGGATGGTGACCGACTTCGCGCCACGGGACAGGTACATGGCGGCCTGCCCGGCCGAGTTGGCACCGCCGACGATGTACACGTCGTGGCCCTGGCACGAGGACGCCTCCGTCAGCGCCGAGCCGTAGAACACCCCGCAGCCGGTCAGGTCGGCCAGCCCCGGCGCCTCCAGCTGCCGGTACGACACCCCGGTCGCCAGGATCACGCTGTGCGCGGCGATCGCCGAGCCGTCCGAGAACCGGATGGTGCGCGCCGCCCCGGTGACCTCCAGCCCCGTCACCTCCCGCGCGGTGAGGATCTCCGCGCCGAATTTGGCCGCCTGGCGCCGCGCGCGGTCGGTGAGCTGCGCCCCGGACACCCCGTCCGGGAAGCCGAGGTAGTTCTCGATCCGTGAGCTCTGGCCCGCCTGTCCGCCCGTCGCCGACCGTTCCACCAGGACCGTCCGCAGGCCCTCCGACGCTCCGTAGACCGCGGCTCCGAGACCGGCGGGGCCGCCGCCGATGACCACCAGGTCGTAGAACTCGGCCGCCGGCGTCGTGGCGAGCCCGACGTGGGCCGCGAGGTCCGGGTCCTCGGGCTCGACGAGCGGTGTCCCGTCCGGTGTGATCACCAGGGGGAGCCGTTCCTCGTCCGCCCCGGCGGCCGACAGCAGACGACGGCCCTCCGGCGTGTCCGACGAGTACCAGCGGTACGGCACCTGGTTGCGGGCCAGGAACTCCCGCACTCCAGAGGACCGTGCCGACCAGCGGTGACCGACCACCTTGCAGACCGCCACGGGCCGGTAGTCGGAGGCCCGCCAGGCGTCCAGCAGATCGTCGAGGACCGGGTAGAGCTTCTCCTCCGGCGGGTCCCACGGCTTGAGCAGGTAGTGGTCCAGGTCGATCACGTTGATCGCGTCGATGGCCGCGTTCGTGTCGGCGTAGGCGGTCAGCAGCACCCGCCGCGCCCCCGGGTACACGTCGAGGGCCTGCTCCAGGAACTCGATCCCGTTCATCTGCGGCATCCGGTAGTCGGCCAGGATCACCGCCACCTGGTCACCGCGCAGCTTCAGTTCCCGCAGGGCCTCCATGGCCGCCTCGCCGGACTCCGCCCGCACGATCCGGTGACTCTCGCCGTAGCGGCGCCGCAGGTCGCGGGCCACGGCGCGCGACACACCGGGATCGTCATCCACGGTCAGAATGACGGTCCTCGCAGAACCGGCGGCCTGTGCCATGCGTCTCCCACCCCGAGCAGGTCCGTGTACTGGCTCAATCGTATGTATGAACGGTCACCTTCGCTCCTGAACCGCGACGTGCCTGGTCACCGGCCCCGGGCGGTCGGCTCGGATTCCCCGGAGGGCGACGGCAGCTCCTTGCGCACCCGGGGCAGTATGTTCGCCACGAAGTCCTCGACGGCCGTGTCCAGGCCGATGTCGTGCTGGGCGTGCTCGGACAGGTACCAGCGGTGCTCCAGCAGTTCGTGGTACAGCTCGGCCGGGTCCATCGAGCCCCGCAGGTCCAGCGGTACGGCGCGCACGGTGGGCCGGAACACCTCCCGTACCCAGCGGTGGGCGAGGACCTCCGGGCGGGCGGCGAGCGGATCTCCGGGTGCGTAGTCGTCCTGGGTGGCCATCCAGCTCTCCAGGTCGTTCAGCAGCCGGCGCGCCTGGTTCTCCTCCGCGTCGAGCCCGGTCAGCCGCAGCAGCTGCCGCTGGTGGTGTCCGGCGTCGACGACCTTGGGGACGAAGGTGACCGTGTCGCCGCTGGACGAGTGGGCGATCTGCATCTCGGCGACGTCGAAGCCCAGGTCGTTCAGCCGCCGGATCCGGCGGTCGATGTAGTGGTGCTTGCCTGCCGGATACACGGAGGTGCGGGTCAGCTCCTGCCAGAGGCCCTGGTAGCGCGCGCAGATCTCCTGTCCGAACTCGATGGGGTCCACCGAGGGGTGCAGCGCCCCGGCGGCCTCCAGGTCCAGCAGCTCACCGCTGATGTTGACCCGCGCCAGGTCGAGGTCGTACGTGCGCTGGCCCTCGCTGAGTCTGGCGTGGAGCTCCCCGGTCTCGGCATCGACCAGGTATGCCGCGTAGGCGCCCGCGTCCCTCCGGAAGAGCGTGTTGGAGAGCGAGCAGTCGCCCCAGGCGAAGCCCGCCAGGTGCAGCCGCACCAGCAGCACGGCGAGCGCGTCCATCAGCCGGTGCATGGTGGCCGGGCGCATCGTCGTCTCGAACATCGACCGGTAGGGCATCGAGCCGCCCAGGTGCCGGGTGATCAGGACCGGTTCGAGGGGGCCGTCCGGCCCGACCCGGCCGGTGACGACGGCGAGCGGGTCCACCGACGGTATGCCGAGCCGGTCCAGGCTGCGCAGCAGCTCGTACTCGCGCAGCGCGGGCCGCTCGGCGAGTTCCTTGACGGCCACCACCTCGGTGCCGGCGCGTGCGTAGCGCACCACATGCCGGGAGATGCCGCGGGGCAGCGGCACCAGGTGGTGCTCGGGCCACTCCTCCAGCGGGAGCTGCCAGGGCAGTTCGAGCAGGAGCGCGGGGTGCTCCGGGTTGGTGGCACTGATCTGCAAAGCCATCGCTGTGCTGCCCTCGCCTCAAGGTCGATCTTCGCCGCAGGAGCATCACCGCATCCGCGCGCCCGTTTCGTCAACCGGGTGCCCGCATGGTGGCGCGGGCGCGCGGGAGCGCTAGGTCCGGGACACCGCGTCGACCAGGTCCGCCAGCGCCGTCGCGAGGCGGCCGAGCCCCGGGCCGGCCGGACCGCCCGGTTCGCTCATGTAGGTGTCCCGCCGGATCTCCACCATCAGGGCGCTCACGCGGGGGTCCCTGCCGTGGAACGCGAGCGGGACGTAGGCACCGGAGAACGGGCTGTCGGTCCCGGTGCCGCCGAGTCCGGCGCAGGCCTCCCGGGCCGCGGCGAGGAGGCCGGGCGGCGTGTGGAAGGAGTCCGTGCCCAGGCAGACGGGAGGCCTGGGTCCGTCGCCGTGCAGCTCGTACGGCAGCCGGGACGTGGGATAGGAGTGGACATCGACGATCACGGCCCGCCCGGTGGCGGCCAGCCGGCCGGCCACCGCCTCCGTCATGGCCCGCGCGTACGGGTGGTAGTAGCGGTCGATCAGCGGCTGCGCGTCGACGTCGTCGGGGCGCAGCGGCGCGCGCTGCGTGGTGCGCGTGTAGACCGCGCCCATGCCGACGGACCGCATCTCCTCGCGGTCGTCGGGGAAGCGTTCCGGGTCGATCACCAGCCGGGACAGCCGGTTGACGAAGCGCCAGGGCGTGACCTGGGCGAACTCCGCGGCGCGTGCGGCCAGTTCGGCGGTGTGCGCGTCCGTGATGTGGTCCAGCTCCCGCTCCAGCGCGGCGTCGTCGAGGACGATGCCGGCGCGTACGGCGTCCGGTATCACCCGTGCGGAGTGGGGCACGTGCAGGATCACCGGGGAGCCGGCGCCACCGGGGAGGAGCTCGAAGGACTCGTGATCGTCACCTGTGTCGGTCATGGGGCGATTGTCGCGGCCGCCCGGAGGTCACCTCACCACACCGCCATGGCGGGCGTAGTGCTCGATCAGGGCCTGCCGGGTCGATTCGAGGCGGTTGGCGAGGATGGCGCCGATCGTCCGGGTCAGGGAGAGCTCCAGGGCGGAGTCCCGGGCGCACAGTGCGAGCACGGCGTCGGCCTCGAACTCGTAGGCGCGTACGGGACTGAACGCCTCGGCGCCGAAGTCCCAGCGGTGCGGCGGGAACAGCCAGGACCAGCCGAGCAGATCGCCCGGCCCGAGGGTCGCGACCGAGATGCGCCGGTCCGCGACGACCTGCTGGTAGAGCGAGACCGTTCCGGACCGGATCACCCAGAAGCGGTCCGCGATCCCCCCGGCTTCGAAGATCTTTCCGTCGGCGGGGAACGCGACCTCGCGGGCCACGCCCATCAGGCGATCACGATGGTCGGCGGAGAGAGCGTGCAGCAGCCGGAGAGAAGTGGGCATCGCGGACCTCCGTCGCGCCGCCCCGGGGGACATGCGGCCCCGGACCTGTGGCGGGATGCGGCGCATCTCGTACCGGTTGTCTTCCGTCACCCTCCATTGGAGCGGACGGAGCGCGTTCCGTCGCGCCGGAGGCCGGAATCCCCGTGGTTACCGGCCTCCCGGGGCCCGGCGCGTCACGGTTTGCGTGCCACGCCCCCGTGCACGTCCGTGGGCTCGGGCGACGTGCCGGGCGCGGGCCGCCACAGCGGGCAGGACACCACGCCGGGCTCGACCAGCTCCAGACCCTCGTAGAAGGCGGTGATCTGCTCGGGGCTGCGCAGCACGTACGGGACGGCGCCGGTGTCGTCGTAGCCCTGCTGGGCCTCCTTGAGCGCGGCGTCCGTGTCGGTGCTGTCGTAGTGCACGAAGTAGCTTCCGGAGGGCAGGGCGGCCTGGAGGCGCCGGACGATCGACCTGGCCTCCTCGTAGTCCTGGATGTGGCCGAGAATGCCCATGAGCATCAGGGCCACGGGCCGGTCGAAGTCCAGGATCCGGCCGGCCGCCTCGATGATCTTCTCGGGCTCGTGCAGGTCCGCGTCGATGTAGTCGGTGATCCCCTCCGGTGTGCTGGTCAGCAGCGCCTGGGCGTGGCGGAGCACCAGGGGGTCGTTGTCGACGTAGACGATCCGGGACTCGGGGGCCACCCGCTGGGCGACCTGGTGCGTGTTGTCGTACGTGGGCAGGCCGGTGCCGATGTCGAGGAACTGGCGGATGCCGAGCTCACCGGCCACGAAGGTCACGGTGCGGATCAGGTAGCCGCGGGAGGCGCGGGCCATGGCCTCGATGTTCGGGGCCACTTCGCGGTAGGCGTCGCCCGCCTCCCGGTCGACCTCGTAGTTGTCCTTGCCGCCCATCCAGTAGTTCCAGATGCGGGCCGAGTGCGGCACCGTGGTGTCGATCCTGGACAACGCCTCCCGGTCGGGGAGGGACCGGCCGTCTGCCATGGAGATCTCCTGCCGTGCGTCACTCGTGGGCTGCCGTCAACCTATCCGCAACTACCGCAAGATCGCCGTTCGTTGGGGCGACAGGGGCGAGGGGCGGACAACCCGCACGGCGGGAGGGTCGTGCGGGTTGTCCGGTGGTGCGGGCGTGGTGGCGGTGCACGGCCCGCACGCTCGTGGCACCGGCGTCGTGCGGCCGGCGCGTCAGGCGATCAGGAAGTCGGCCTGCCCGGACTTGACGCCGGCCAGGAACGACACCATCTCGTCCCGGGAGTAGATCAGCGCGGGCCCGTCGGGGTCCGTGGACTGGCGCAGCGCCACGCTGCCGTCGGACAGCCGTTTGGCCTCGACGCAGCTTCCGCCGTTCGTGCCGCTCCAGGGCTTCAGCCAGCCCTCGGTTCCCAGGTCGGTGGCGGTGACGCCGCCGCGGACGGGGTCCGTCGGTCCCATGGTCACAACTCCTCACGCAGTTCAGCCAGGATGTCCCTGGTCCGAGCGACCGGCTCCGCCTGCACGGACATCCGGTCCAGTACTTCGAGATAGGTCACGACGTCGGCGGGCTGGTCGACATAGACCGCGCCGGCGAGGCTCTCGGTGTAGACGACGTCGGGCAGTTCCGAGAAGCCGAAGCGGAAGTAGTGGAACGGGCCGAAGGCGCCGGGATGCGCCCCCACGCCGAAGCGCATGATCTGGATCCTGACCTTCGGCATGTCCAGCGCCTCGGCCAGCCGGTCGATCTGGGCCCGCATCACGGCTGCCCCGCCGACCGGCCGCCGCAGCACCGTCTCGTCCAGGACGGCCCAGACGGCGGGGGCGTCCGGCTTGCCGAGCAGATCCTGGCGTCTGACGCGCAGGTCGACCCGGCGGGCGATGTCCTCGGGCGTCTCGTTCGGGAAGCCGACGTGCAGGAGGGCGGCGGCGTACTCGGGTGTCTGCAACAGGCCCGGGACGTAATGGGGTTCGTAGAGGCGGATGACGCTGGCTTCGCTCTCCAGGCTCACGTAGGCGCTGAACCACTCGGGCAGCACGTCGCGGTACTTGTACCACCAGCCCGGCCGGTTGGCCTCGCGGGCGAGCGCGAGGAAGTCCTCGACCTCCGTCGCCGGAACTCCGTAGGTGTGCAGCAGTTCCTTCACGTACGGGATGCGGAGGCCGACTTCCGCCTTCTCGATCCGGCGGACCGTCAGGGGCGTGACCTCGATGGCCCGCGAGGCATCCTCGTACGAGACTCCGGCCTGCTCCCGCAGGTGCCGGAGCCGCTTGCCGAGAACCATCCGCAGGACGGTCGGCGCGCTGCCGCCGGAGCGGTTCTCGCTCACGTCCTGCCTTCCGGTAGGGGCGTCACAGCGTGCAGTGTGGCACGCGGTGACCGACAGAGACAGAGCGATGCGGATCGTTCTGAAATTATCGGAACGCCGGTTGCGGCCCGTGTCCGTCCGCCACCATAGTGATCGAGGGACCCGTCGCCCCGTGCGTGGCGACGGCGCTCAACTGCGGGCAGCCGTACTGCACTTGATGGATCACCAGGTGCGGGCGCACCGCACACGACGTGACGTGAGACCTGGTGACCACCGTGACGGACGGACGATGGAGGAGTCCCGGCGAGGGGGAGGCCGGGGTCCCTGAGGCGCTGACACAGGCCGGTCCCGGCGTGCCCGCGCACGGCGCCCCGCTGCCCGACCGCCGACCGTCCCCGCCCGGCTCCATGGGCCGGGGCGACCGAGCGCACCTCCCGCCGTCCGGTGACGCGCGTTCCTCGCTGCCGGGCGATCGAACGGGTGCTCCGCGCATGCCGCAGCCGGACCCCCACCCCGGCCGGCCGGACGCGCCGCTGCCGCACGGCCGCGCCGGTCGTGTGGCCGTGGACCGTCCGGCCGGTCGGGAGGGCGAGCCGCCGGGCCGGACGGCCCGGGGTTCCGCCGGCGACGCCGGGACCGCCGTCGCCGCGGGCCGGCGTGCGGTCGGCGGCGTGCCGCGCGCCCGCCGCCCGGAGCAGGGCCCCGGCGGCGGCTCGCCCCCGGCCGCGGCCCCGGAGGACCGTGCCATGGTCCCCGCGCTCGCCACCCTGCTCGCCGGGGAACTGGTGCGCCGGGTGGACGAGGACGCCGGGCTGACGCGGCGGGCGCAGACGGATCCCGCCCCGCACACCCGCCGGGCCATCGCCGCATGCCGCAGGGCCAACGGCGTCGCCCTGGAGGCGATCGTGTCCCGGCACGGCTGGCCGACGGCGGACCGGGTGGGGGCCGCCGCCTCCACGGCCGCCCTGATGATCCTGCTGCACACTCCCGACCTCGACTTCCAGCTGCTCTGCCGGGACCTCATCGCCCAGGCCGCTGCCGACGGGCGCTGCCCGGCGGCCCAGCACGCCTACATCGCGGACCACTGCGCCGTGGAGCTGGGCGAACCGCAGTTCTACGGGACCCGGGTCAATCCGGTGACCCTGCGGCCCTACGCGATCCGGCAGCCCGGCACCATCGACGAGCGCCGCCGTGACGTCGGACTGTGCTCCCTGGACGAGCAGATGCGCGCCCTGCGCCGGACCGGCTGAGCGCGCCGGCTGCCGCGCCGCCGGGCGTGATGTGCAGCACGCACCGGGACGTCGCCGGCGCCCCGCGGGAAAGATTCCCGCTGCGCACGGCTTGATCGACGATCACGGGGGGAGAATTCGCTGGCCACGGTACGTTCCGTGCATTTGACACTGCGTCGAGCGCACGGATAAGAAGCACCTCTCGGAGGTCGAGAGGTGAACTGTGTACGAGCCGAATGTGGTCGGAGACTGGCAGGAGTGCGACGAGCACGCCGGCCTGCGTGTCCGCGTCCACGGCTTGGAGAAGGCGGAGCCCCCGCGCGGCCGCGACGACGCCGCTGAAGGGCTCACCTATTTCAGATTCCGGGTCACCGTCGAGAACCGCGCGATCGAGCACTTCGGCATCCACCTGGAGGACGGCCAGATCGACGTCCGCCTCGGCACGGACGGCGAGAGCGCCCTCCTCGACTGGCGCAACTCGCAGTTCATCGAGGGCTTCGACCTCTACCCCCTGCGCCGTGCCACGGCTGTCGCGTACGCCGCCGGAACGGACGCCGACCTGACCCGCGTGGACATCCAGGTGCAGCTGAAGGTCGACGAGGAGTGGACCGACCGCTACCTCTGGTCGGGCGGGGTCGGTCTGCCCGAGGACCACGTCGGCGCCGGCGTGCGGACCGGCGCCGTCGAGGAGAGCCTCGCGTGCCAGGTGAGCAACTTCCTCAGGGAGGAAGCCGGCCCCGGCGCAGAGTAGGGGGCTCCGGCGTCAGCCGACGCACCCGGAACCGACCGCGACCCCCGGTGCCCGGGCCCGGGACCGCAGGGCACCGCCGACGCCCCGGTCGGCGGCGGCCCGCCGACCCGGTACGTGCCGCGCACGCCCGCCACGGACGGCGGGGCCCCTCCCGGCAGCGCGCCCGCGGCCGAGCCCGCCTCGAACGCGGCCGAGCCCGACGCCGCTCCTCACGAGGTGGTGACCGGGCACCCCGGTGACGTACCCGACCGGCTCACGGCCGCCCCGTCGCCGACCTGCCAAGGCCGCCGGGACCGCGGGCGGCGGACCGGCGGCGCGCACGGCGGCCGGCACCGAGGCCCGCCGCAAGGAGCTGCGCCCGCGGGCGGCTCGGGGACGAGTTCGCGGCGGCCCGCGTCACCCGTGGCCGCCGACCTCCCCGAGGGCGTCCCCGTTCGCGAGTAACCCGGTGGCCCGGGTGCGGGACGTCTCCGCCGCACGTACGGCGAGGGTGCGGCCCGGGCGGGACTCCGCGACGTCCCCCGTGATCTTGATCCGGACGACGGCCCGGCTGCCGGCCGCCACGACGTACCAGTGCCCCGAGCCGGCCCGCCAGCGGGTACGCGCCAGGACGTGCTGGCCGAACCGGCTGCAGGCCGCCGTGGAACGGGCCCGTGCCACCACCCGGGCCGGTGCGGACGCGGAGGCGGCGGGCGTCCGCAGCCGGACCACGACGTCGCCCGGCCCGCGCCAGGAGGAGGCGCGCACGCAGGACCACACGGCGCGGCCGCCGTGTTCGGGCAGGTCCTGGTCAGCGAAGTCCCAGGCGTTGACCGCCCGGACGCCGTTGCCCCGCACCTCCCGCAGCCCGCACCCGAGCCGTGCCCAGGCCAGCAGCGCCTGCGGCCCGGTCGCCTCACGCGGCTGGCGGCTCGGCGGAGCCCCCGCACCCGGGTCGGGCAGCGGCGTGTAGGTGAGGTGCACCGGCGAGAGGTCGCCGAGGTCGGTCAGCAGGAAGGCGTGCTTCTCGACGATGCGCGACGACGAGCGCAGCTGCAGCACCGGCAGACGGCTGCATCCCGTCCCCGCGGCGGCGCTGGGGACGGGAGCGGTGATGCCGTCCGGGCCGACGCGCAGCCGCCGGGCCGATGTGTCGGGGCGCAGCAGGTCACGGGTCTGCGCCTCCGAGATCCAGGGAGCGGTGAGGAACCGCGCCGTGCCCCGCCCGCGCGCGACGACCACCGCGGCGGCGGTCGTCACGTCGGCGTCGTCGGCGCGCGCCACGGCGAGAGAGGGAGGCCCGTCGGAGGAGAGGCGCTCGCTGTAGCGGACGATCCGCTGGGCGTCGTGGAACAGGACGACGGCACGGTGGTCGACGTCACCGGCGAAGAGCAGCTGAGGCGACCGCGGGGGCGGGTCCACGGGTGTGCCGGGCGCGATGTCGGTACGGACGGTCCGCGACGGGCGCGCCCATGCGGAGAGCGCGCGTGCCAGCAGGCCGTCGTCGTCGACGCGCCCGCCACGGGCGGGCCAGGCGGTGAAGTCGACGCGCGAGGTGTCGGCCCAGGTGTCGCGCGGCGCGCGGGTCAGCTGCCGTGGACCGGGCACCGGGCCGTCCGGGCCGGAGACGGCGGCCGTGGGCGAGGGGGTGTCGTCGGTGCCGGGCAGCGCCCACACGGTGACGGCGATCAGCAGCGCGGCCAGCGTCCCCCAGGCGCACCACAGCCGGCGGCGGCGCCTGAGCAGGTCCGTCGGGCGGGTCTGGACGAAGCAGGCGTCGAACTCCCGGGACCTCAGCAGCGTCTCGGCCTGTTCCCCGACGGTCGAGTCGAGGCGTTGACAGGCGCGCAGGGTGCTCTCGGGATCGCGGACCCCGGCTCCGGAGAGGATCTCCGCCACCTCCGTCCGGGAGAGCCCGTCCAGGCGGTGCAGCAGGAACGCGGCGCGGGCGTCGGCCGGTGCCGTGGCCAGCAGCCGTCCGAGGGCCATGTCCTCGGCCCCGCCCGCGGCGGGGAACAGCCGCAATCCCCACACCATGGGCAGCTGCGGGACGAGTGCGCCGGGCGGCGGCAGGGCGGCGGGCCAGCCGCGGGGGCGCCGCTCGCGGGCCAGCGCGGCACGTACGACCTGCTGACGCAGGCCGCGGACCTCCGGCACCGCCGGTTCCGTGGCGCCGGAGCCCGCGGTGCCGGACGACCGCGGGGCGGGCAGCCGGCCGCGGACTCCGGGCAGGGCCCGCTGCACGATGCCGTGCGCCAGCAGGATGCGGCGGTGCCGGCTGAGGGAGACGGGGAGCGTGAGGTAGGCCAGCCGGGTCAGGTCGCCGTACTGGACGATCAGGGCGGACTCGGCCCGGTCGAGGGCGGTCCTGGTGCCCGTGGCGGGACGTCGTTGCCGGGGGCTGTACATGGAGCGCGTGCCTTCCGCATCGGATGCAGTTCACTGCGCTGCTTCAAACGAGTGAATCTTTGGATGGTCACAACACCCGCGTAGGGGTGAGCCCCCGGGACCGCCGTCCCGCTTCCGTCGACGCCGTCCCGCCCGCGTCAACCGCCGCCCCGCCCCCGTCAACCGCCGTCCGGCCTCAGGTGCCGCCGTCCGGTCAGAGGAACCGCCGTATCGGCTGCACCGCGTACTCCTTGAGCCGCTGGACCGTCGGACGGTGCTTCCAGCGCTCGGGCTCGATCGTCACGGCCCGCTCCCGGTCCTTCTCGAAGTCCCGGTCGAGCACGGCGGTGAACTTCTCGTCGAGCACGGCGAGCATGACCTCCTCGTCGTGTTCCATGGAGCGCCGGTTGAAGTTGGTGGAGCCGATCAGGGACGCCACTCCGTCCACCGTCAGGATCTTCGTGTGCAGCATGGTCGGCTGGTACTGGCTGATCTGGACGCCGGCGGCCAGCAGCTTGCTGTAGTGGTGCTGGCCGGCGAGTCGGCAGGCCCGCTGGTCGGTGTGCGGACCGGGCAGCAGGATCTCCACGCGCACGCCCCGGCGGGCGGTGGCGGCCAGCAGGTCGGCGAAGTAGTCGTCCGGGGCGAAGTAGGCGGTGGACAGGCGCACCCGCTCCTCGGCGGAGGTGAGCATGACGCGGATGAGCGTCTGCATGTCCTGCCAGCCGAACCCGGCCGAACCCCGCACCACCTGCACGGTCGAGTCGCCCGGCTGGCCGTGCTCGGTGAACCGGTCGCGCTCGTCGAACAGCTCGTCGTGGCACTCCGCCCAGTTCTGGGCGAAGGCGGCGGCGATGCCGTCGACCGCGGGTCCGCGGACCTGCACGTGGGTGTCGCGCCATTCGGAGGGGTTGCGGGCGTCGCCGCACCACTCCTCGGCGATGCCGACGCCACCGGTGAAGGCGGTGTGCTCGTCGACGATCAGCGCCTTGCGGTGGCACCGGTGGTTCTGCTTGAAGGGCGAGAGCCACAGCGGCTTGCGGAACCAGGCGACCTGTACGCCGGCGTCGCTCATCGACCGCAGCAGGTCAGCCTCGATCTCCTTGGCCCCGAAACCGTCGAGTAGCAGCCGCACGCGCAGGCCCGCGCGGGCGCGGTCGGCCAGCGCCGCCGCGAAGTCGCGGGCTATCTGCCCCTGCCAGTACACGAACGTCATCATGTCCACGGTGTGCCGGGCGGAGCGGACCGCGTCCAGCATGGCCGGGAAGATTTCGTCGCCGTTGTGCAGGGGGACGAGTTCGTTGCCCTCGGTCGCGGCGATTCCGATCAGCCGTTCCAGTCTTCTTCGCAGCCGCTGCTTGCGCGCTTCCGTGTCGCCCCCACCCGTGGCCATGGTGTCCTCGTGCTGGACCTCCAGCGCAGTGCCTTCCCGCATGTCACGTCTCCTGTGTTCGTTCGCTGTGTGCCGCACGGTCTCGGCCGGACCCCGGGCCACCGGTTCGGCGGGCACACCGCAGGACCGCTCGCCGGATCGGCGGGACCGCTGGGGGAGGGGCGGCCGCGCCCGCCCTGTGCCTCCCATGGCGCGGCCGTGCCCCTCCGCTCGACCGCGCGGGCGCCGGGGTGACCCGTCCCCTCCGCCCCGCGCGGGAGCATCGCCACTGACGCGACCGGGGGGGAGTCCGCCGGTGGCACACGTTCTGGTGCCCCGGATCCGATACCGTACTCCGAGGGTTTTCCCGGGCGCCGGGAAGGGCGATTCAGGGCTCTCCCGAGCCTGCCGGAGGATCGGACGCGCGCACTCCCGCGTCTGCCGGACGGCCCGGTTCCTGCGGGACACTGGGGCCATGGACACGTACGCATCCGCGGTCTCCGGTCTGCGTGAACGGCTGGGCGCCGAGCTGTTCAGCCGGGTCGCGGGCCCCGACGGGCCGGCCAACCGGGCGCGCATCCACGAGACCCCCGGACCCCGCTGGTTCGGCCCGGACAGTGCGATCCGCACCGTCCACGGCGATGCCTCGATGTTCGTCGGAGGGGTCCGTGCACTGCTGCTGCAGTCACTGCACCCGCTGGCGATGGCCGCGGTCGCCGCCCACTCCGGATACCAGGGGGACCCCTGGGGGCGACTGCAGCGGACCAGTACGTTCCTCGCCGTCACCACGTTCGGCACCGCGGAGGACGCCCAGCGGGCCGTCGACCACGTCCGCGCCATCCACCGGAAGGTGCGCGGGACGACGGACCGGGGCGAGCCGTACCACGCCGCCGACCCGCACCTCCTCGGCTGGGTGCACGCCGCCGAGGCCGACAGCTTCCTCGACGCCCACCAGCGCTACGGGGCGCACCCGCTGGACGCGGCTGGCTGCGATGCCTATGTCGCGGACACCGCGCGGGTGGCCGAGGCACTCGGCGTGGTGAATCCGCCCCGGAACCGCGCCGAGCTGGCGGACGTCCTGGATTCCTACCGGCCGGAGCTGCGTGCCACCGCGGCGGCGCGGTCCGCGGCGCGCTTCATCCTGTTCCGCCCGCCGTTGCCGCTCGCGGCCCGGCCGCCCTACGCCGTCCTGACGGCGACCGCGGTGGCCGACCTTCCGCCCTGGGCCCGCGGTCCGCTGCGGCTGCCGCGCGTTCCGGTGGTCGAGGGCACCGTGGTCCGCCAGGGCGGTCGCGCGCTCGTCAGGACGATCCGGTGGGCCATGACACCACCGGCGCCGTCCCGCCCGGCGAGTTGATCGGCGGCGAGCCGGAACACCGCCGCAGCCGTTCTGCTGCCGTGCGCGGAGAGGGGCGGTGCGCGGCCCGGCCAATCCGGAGCAGGCCGGGCGTCGGATTACCCACGGAGTCGAGCATCTGCGCACCGGCGTACGACTGGCGCCACGACCCCTCCGGCCGAACGGACCGGCGGTATCCAGTCCGGCGGGTACGCACGCGAGCGCGCCGCAGCGGATGCTCACTCCTTGCAGCGGAAGCGGCGGAAGCAGTCGGTGCCGCCGACCCGGCCGGCGCAGCGCGCGCACCCGACCCGGCCGACGCGACCGGCGCGGTCTCTCCCCGCCGCGGAGTCCCGACGTCCCACGTCCCGGGCCCGGCGGCCGTCAGAAGAGCACGGTGCACCATCGGTTGGCCCACGCGGTGTGCTCCTGCCTCCGGGCGGGAACCCGGCCGCGCCCGCCGTCGGACGCCTCGGTGTCGTCCCCGCGGTCTGCCGCCCGCATGTCGGCCGGGCGCCGGGGGAGTTCAACGGAGGTCTCGTTGATCGGATCAGCTGGTGACATGACGGTAGAACGAGCGGTCCCCGCCCAAGGGCACGGCGGGCAGAGCTCCACCACGACGTGATCACCCGCTCGCGGTCGGCCGCGGATCGTCCGCGAGGGAGTCCCGGCGGGCAGGACGGGGCGGGCACCCGAGGGCATGGGCCCGGACGCCAGGGGACGTCACCACCGGTCGGAGACGGCCTGAAGCCCGGCGTCCGCGTCGACCGCCGCCGCGCGCAGGGCCTCGGCGACGCGGGTGGCGGGCTCGCTCAGCGCCCCCGGGAGACGGGCCAGGACGAGGCGGCGCTGCTCCTGCGGTCCGCCCCGGACCGGCAGGATCCGTACCCCCGGGGGCGCGGCGGCGGCGAGCGAGGGCGGCACGGTGGTCAGACCGCAGCCCGCCGCGACCAGGTGCAGTTTGGCGAGCCAGTCGCGGGCGGTGTGGGCGATCTCCGGCCGTTCGTCAAGGCCGGGCCAGACGCCCATCAGCCGGTCCTCCCCGGAAGCGGGCCCCGCGATCCAGGTCCGGCCCCGCAGGTCGGCGACGTCGACGAAGTCGCCGCGCGCCAGCGGATGGGCGGCGGGCACCGCCAGGCGCAGGCTGCGTTCGGTCAGGGTCAGCAGGCGGAGGGGCGGCGACTCCGCGTCGGGCGCACGGAACGGAGGGGCGGACGCGAGCAGGGCGAGGTCCAGACTGCCCGCCCGCAGGGCGCGTACCAGAGCAGGCGTGGTGCCCTCGCGGGTGACGACGGTGACGGCGGGATGGGTACGGCGCAGCGCCGCGACGGCCGTCGGTACCAGCACGGCGCCGGCGCTCGGGAACCAGCCCACCCGCACGGTCCCGGCCTGGGCGGGCAGACCGGCCAGTTCGCGGGCGGCGGCGTCGATCTGGTCGGTCACCGCCGTCGCCCGGCGCAGGACGACGTGCCCGGCCGCGGTCAGCCGCACGCCCTCCCTCCGCCGCTCCAGCAGGGGGCCGCCCGCGGCCCGTTCGAGCGAGGCGATCTGCCGGGAGACGGCGGACTGGGTGTAGCCGAGCGCCGTCGCGGCCGCGGTGAAGGTGCCCTGCTCGGCCACCTCGCGGAAGACCCGCAGCGCGGTCAGCGAGACATCACTGAAGTCCATGACGTCCACGCATACCAGGCTTCCGCATCTTTCGGCGAACGCATGCGGGAGGTGACCGCGCAGCCGCCTGTCGACGACGTGAGCCGGGGTGCGGGCGGGGTACCCGGGCACGGACGAGGACGTGCCGCGTCCTGTGCGGCACGTCCTCGCCCGTGCCGTCGAGGGAAGGAGCCGGAGGTGGGTGAGAGCGACGCGCTGGGCCCCTACCGGCGCAAGCGTGATTTCCGCCGGACCGACGAGCCCGGCGGCCCCGGGGAGGCGCCCGCGACCGGTCGGCCCGTCTCCCGGGACGACGCCCTCCGGTTCGTCGTCCAGATCCACGACGCGAGCACCCTGCACTTCGACTTCCGGCTCCGGGTCGGCGACGTGCTGAAGTCCTGGTCCATCCCGAAGGGGCCGTCCGCGGACCCCGGGGACAAGCGGCTCGCCGTGCCCACCGAGGACCACCCCTTGGAGTACGAGACCTTCGAGGGGGTGATCGCCGCGGGCGAGTACGGCGGCGGCACCGTCATCGTCTGGGGCCACGGCACCTACCGGCCCCTGAGCCACGACCGGCGGGGACGGCCCGTGCCCTTCGCGGAGTCCCTCGACCAGGGGCACGCCAGCTTCCGGCTGGAGGGTGCGAAGCTGCACGGCGCCTATGCGCTCACCCGCTTCCGCGGCGGGGACGGCGGTGAGAAGGAGGCGTGGCTCCTGGTGAAGGCGAACGACGAGCGGGCCCGGCCCGGCAGCCACGCCCCCGATCCCCGGCGAGCCCGCTCGGTGCGCACCGGCCGCACCCTGCACCAGGTGGCCGCCGAAGCCCGCGCCCACGAGCCCTGACGACGGACCCGTGCGACCACCGTGTCGCCCCGGGCACGGCTGCCGACGCCGCCGTAGCGTGGGCGGGGCCGCAGGCGGAGGGGCGCACGGCGACGGTCGACCACGGGGGTGCCTGATGTGCTGGAGCGCGAAGGCCGATCTGGTGGCGGGCGCCGGGATCACGGCCGTCGGAGTCGCCTGCGTCCTGCGCTCGCGCGCGTCCCGGGACCTGCCGATGGCCGCGCTGCCGGTGCTGCTCGGCGCCCACCAGATCGTCGAATCCGTGGTGTGGCACGCCGGAGGCGGTACCGGTCCCGCCACCGTGGCCTGGGCCGTCATGGCCCTCCCGCTGCTCGTGGTCTGGGTCCCGGCGGGCGTGATGTGCGCGGTGACGGGCAGAGCCCGGGGCCGGGTTGCCGTACCCCTCGTCGCGGGGGCCGGTACGGCTGTCGCGCTCGGGCATGCGCTCGCCGTACGCCCGGTGACCGCCGAGATCAGGGGGACACACCCTCGCCTACGTCGTCGACCTGCCGCATGCCCGACTGCTCGTCGCGGGCTATCTGGTGGCCACCGTCGGCGCACTGCTGCTGTCCGGTGACCGCGGACTCACCCTGCTGGGTGTGCTGGTCGCCGTGGGTGCGCTGGTCTGCTGGGCGCTGTGGCGGCTGGAGTTCGTGTCGACCTGGTGCGCGTTCGCGGCGGTGTGCTCGGTCGTCCTCCATGTCTGGGTGCGCGGCCGAGCGGACTCCGGGACCCCGGACCGGCCCGGACCCGCGGCGGAGCACGTACGGGGGAGGGGCGCCGGAAGGTGAGCGCTGCGGCGGCACCCGCGTGCAGGTCCCCGTTCCGGTCCGGCATGGACGGACCGCCGGCCGGGCAGGCCCCCGAGGGGGCGGCGGGCGGAAACCCGTGCGGCCACCGGAACGGCAGTCACAGGAACCTCACACTCAAGGCATCGCGCCGGGAACTGGCGCGGACCCGTTCGGAGGCAGGCCCGATGCAGACGGCTTCGTTGCCCCACGTCGACGAGCACACGACGGACGTCGAGGCGGACCCCGGCGAGGTCTGGCGTGCGCTGGGGGAGTCGCTGGACCACTCCTTCTCGCGCCGGGGAGCGGCCGGCTACGCCAGGCTGGTGGGGTGCGCCGACCACGCGGCGGCCGGGCCACGCCCCCTCGCGGAGGGCTCGACGGTCCCCGGCTTCCGGGTGGTCGCCGCGGACCCCGGACGGGAACTGGTCCTCGAAGGGCGCCACCGGTTCTCGGCCTACGCCCTGATCTTCCGCCTCGAATCGATCGGCCCCGGCCGGTCACGGCTGCGGGCGGAGACCCGCGCCGTCTTTCCCGGCCCCGCCGGTGGCGTCTACCGCAGGCTCGTCGTCGGCACGGGCGGACACAGGGCGGGCATGCGCCGCCTCCTCTCCGGGATACGGCGCCGCGCCGGCGAAGGGCGCGGACCCGGGGCCTGACGGGGCGAGGCCCATCCCGCCGCGGTCAGTGCGGCGGCGTCACCCCTCGTACTCGGTGAGGTCGATGGCGTAGACGTTCAACGGGTGGCCGTACACGGGGTGTTCGGTCTCGCGCTCCAGGGTCAGCCCGAGCTTGGAGATGACGTTCTCGGAGGCGTCGTTGCCTGCCCGGTTGATGCTGACGACCCGGTCGAGGCCGCGGTCCTGCAGGGCGAACTCCAGCGTGGCGTGGGCGGCTTCGGACGCGTAACCCTGGCCCCAGAAGGGGGAGCCGAGCCGCCACTCGATCGCCACCGCGGGCAGTACCTCCGGCAGGAACTCGGGCACCGACAGCCCGGCGAACCCGGCCAGTTCACCGGAGGCGAGCAGCTCGACGGCGAAGATGCCGAAGCCCTCCTCGTCCCACTCCTCCTCCCACCGCTCGATCTCCGCGGCCGTCTCGTCGAGGCCCAGCACCGCACCGTCGCCGATCCAGCGCATGACCTGGGAGTCCGCGTTGATGTCGGCCATGGGGGCGAGGTCGTCGTCGGTCCAGCGGCGGAGGACGAGGCGGGGGGTACGGATCTCGGTCATGAAGCCCATCCTGCCCGACGTGCGAGGTCACGGCTGACCTGGGGCCCGTCGTCGTCAGGGGTCGGCTCTGCGCCACGGATCCGGCCGGAGCGGGACCCGGGGCCGGCGCACGATGCATCGACGCGCGGCAAAACGGGCAAGAACTCAAAGCGGTCGGGAAGCGGCCCTCGGACGACCCTGCAATTCCAGCGGCGTGGATGTCGACGCGGACTGCTTCACCACGCTCGTCACCCGCTGCGGGGACTGCGGAGTCCGGGGCAGGACCGCATCGTGCCGAGCAGCGACCCACCTCGCACACCCCTGCGTGGCACCTGCACGCCCCGGCATAAAGATGGCAATTACACGAAGTCTGGCGCTCCCGCGCGATCGCGCGCTCCCTCCGCCCCGCGGAGGGAGCGCGTTCGCGACTGGACCGGCGTCGACGGAAGTCTTCTCAGGCGAGAAAGGCGTGTGCGATGGACCACGCGGAGACAGCGCCCCAGGTATGGGTCGAGAAACTGCCCGTCGAGGCGGGCAGCGGCCGGACGGCATGGCTGATGCGCCCGGTCGGCAGTGTCGACGGGGGCGACCATCCCCTCTTCGCCGCCGTACGCGAGGCGGGGGAGCGGCCGGGCACCGGCATCGTGGTCGACCTCTCGCACGTACGCGCCCTCTCCTCCGCCGCTCTCAGGGAGCTGCTGGAATGCGCCCACGCGCTGGAGACCGTCCAGGGTCGGCTGCTGCTGGCCGGCCCCACCCGTGACGTGGACCCGCTGCTGCGGCTCGCCCTCGGCCTCGCTCCCATTCCCGTGTTCGCCACCCTGGGCGCGGCCGTCCACGCGTGCGCGAGCCGGGCGCCCCTCGCGGAGGCGACCGGCGTCATGGGCGCGGGGCCGGCCGGCGACGGGAACCGCCGTCTCGCGGAGCTCCACGACGAGCTGGCGCAGCTCCAGCGAGCGGTGTCCTCGCACGCCGTGGTCGACCAGGCCATCGGGATCGTGGTCGCGCTCGCCGGTCTGCGTACCGAGGAGGCCTGGCACGTCGTACGGGAGATCTCCCAGCACACCAACATCAAGATGCGGCATGTCGCCGAGCTGATCGTGGAGTGGGCCCACACCGGCCATCTCGCCAGTGACATCCGCCATCAGCTCCAGAAGAGCCTGACCAGCCGCCGCCCGGTGCTGCCGGAGGCGGGCTGACCGACCGGCCGCGCGATGGGGCGCGGCTGCCGGGGTACCCCTCACCCATGAACGACACCAAACCCCTCGCCCTGGTCACCGGGGCATCCAGTGGCATCGGACTCGAACTGGCCAAGCAGTTCGCCCGGCACGGCTTCTCGCTCGTGATCAACGCGGAGGACGACCGGCTCGCGGACGCCGCCGAGCAGCTCAGGCAGCTCGGTGCCGACGTGGAGACGGTGCGGGCCGACCTGCGGGAGCACGCCGGCGTCGAGCGGGTCTACCGGTCGGTCGCCGGCCGGATGGTCGACGTCGCCGCGCTCAACGCGGGCGTGGGGCTGGGCGGTGCCTTCGCGGACACCGACCTCGCCGACGACCAGTCCGTCATCGACCTCAACGTCACCTCCACCGTGCGGCTGACCAAGCCCCTGGTGCGCGACATGATCGCCAACGGTGAGGGGCGCCTGCTGTTCACGTCCTCGGTGGCCGCGGCGGTCCCGGGCTCGTTCCAGCCGGTCTACAACGCGACCAAGTCCTTCGTGCAGTCCTTCGCCCAGGCGCTGCGGGAGGAACTGAAGGACACCGGCGTGTACGTCACGTCGTTCATGCCCGGGCCGACCGACACGGACTTCTTCCGCCGTGCGGGCATGGAGGACGACACGAGGATCGGCCGGATGGACAAGGACGATCCCGCCGAGGTGGCCGAGCAGGCCTTCGACGCCGTCATGCGCGGCAGGAACAAGCTCGTGACGGGTTCCGCGAAGACCAAGGCGCAGGGCATCGCCAACCGGATCGTGCCGGACCGGCTGAAGGCCGCCGCGCACCGCAAGCTGGCGGAACCCGGCACCGGTGGGACCGGCCGGCAGGACTGAGGCGGTCGCCCGCGCCGGGGGCCCGCTCTCGCCGTCGGTCCGGACGCCCGCGGCACGGCACGAACCAGCGGCACCGCGGGGCCACGCCGGAGTGTGTTCACCGGTCGTGGCGACAGGCCGTCCGGGGGCTCGGCGCCCCCGGACGACCGCGCCTACGCGACGGGGCGGAGTCCGGTGATCCGGAAGCCGCTGCGCGGACGGGTCGGGATGCGCCGCAGCGGAATCGTCAGGTCCTGCACCGGGACGCCGTACTCCAGCCGCGACAGCCGGACGCTCAGGGCCTCCAGCAGGGCGATCGTGACGGCCTCGCCGGGGCAGCGGTGACCGCTGGACGGATCGTCGCCGCCCTGCGGGACCAGTTCGTCGCGCACCACCGGGCGCTCCAGGAAACGCCGCGGGCGGAACCGGTACGGGTCCCCCCACAGCTCCACGTCGTGGTTCTGCCCGTACAGGTCGAGCAGGACGAGGCCCCCGGCCGGGATGCGCTCGCCCTTCCAGTACAGGTCGGCGGCGGCCCGGCCGCCCGTGAAGGGGGCGAACGGGTAGAAGCGGCGGACCTCGTGCACGAAGGCCGCACCGTGGGCGGCGTCGCCGGCCCGCAACGGGGCGCGGTTCTCGGGCCAGCGGTGCAGGGCGTGGGCCGCGAAGGTGACGAACCAGGAGACCGCGACCGTCGGACGGATGGTGTTCAGCAGCCCCACGGCGGCCGTCTGGGCATCCAGTGGGCGACCGTCCGCGTCCCGGTGCTCGGCCACGACGGCGACCGCCGATCCCTCGGGGGCCTTCACCTCACCGGTGCGTATCTTCTCGACCAGGTCCGCGAGCCACGCCTCGGACCGGCCGCGCGCCCGGCGCGCCCGCCAGTGCCGCATCCCCGGCGTGGCGAAGCCGTCCACCATCGCCACCAGATCCTGGGCCGCGGCCCCGACCCGCTCCTCCTCCAGCGGGACCCCGGCCCAGCGGCACACCCCGGCCGTGAGGACCTTCGCCACCTCGTCGAAGAGCACGATGCCGGGCTGCGCCCGCCAGACGGCGACGGCCTCGTCCCAGGCGTCCGTGACGTGCTCGACCAGTTCGGCGATCCGGGCCGGAGGAGTCAGCAGCGACAGGAACATGGCTTTGCGGGCCCGGTGCCCCTCACCGTCCAGGGTGTGCACCGCCCCGTGGCCGAAGAGCGTGCTCCGCACCGGCTCGGGTACGGCCTTGTGGCGGTGCACGTGCCGTTCGTCGTAGAAGAACCGGACGGCGTCCGGTCCCCGCAACGCCACGGCGTCCCGTCCGAGCAGCCGGCCGCGGACGACCGGGCTCGCCGCACGGCGCATCCGGTCGGGGAGCCAGGCGTAGCCCTCCAGCAGGAGGGAGCCCGTGCGGTCGGCGACAGGGAGGGGTGAGGTGCGCATGGGGCCCGGGTGCCCGAGGCGACGCACGGAAAACTCCTCCGGGCGTCGGCGGTGCGCGACGTCGCCGCAGCCCTTCGCACGGCTCCCGCGGCGGCCCGCCTCCGCCCCGGCGGGCCACCGCGGCGATGCCCCGCCTCCGTCCGGGCGGGGCGTCGCGCACCAGGAGGCGGGGTGGGCTCCGACGCGGAACAATGGAGTGTGTCCGCACGTTGGACGGTATGTGGGCGCGGAGGGAACAGTGTCCCCACGAGTCATCCATCGCCCACGAGGACGATCGTTCGGCTGAAGCCTTGTGGAGCCCCTCGCCGGGAGGCGACCGCCCTTCGTGTCCACCCCTGATCGGCCCCGGCTGGGTGTCCCCCGAACCAGTCGGGGCCTTTGCGCGCCCGGCCACCCCCCGTTGCGCCCCGGAACCCGACGGAGCCCCGGTCGCCGCCGATGTGAAAGCATCAGCCCATGATGACGTCAGTCGACGCTGACCTGATGCGGGTGCTGGCCGACCCGCTCAGGCTCCGGATCGTGACCCTGCTCGCCCGCGAGACGCTGTGCACCACCCACCTGGTGGACGAGACGGGTGCCAGGCAGACCAACCTCTCCAACCACCTCCGCGTGCTGCGCGAGGCCGGTGTCGTGGAGACGGAACCGTGCGGCCGCTGGACCTACTACCGGCTGCGGCCCCACGTGATCGGCGAACTCGCCGACGGCCTCACCGCCCTGGCCGCGTCGGCCCGCACCGCCGCCGTCACCAAGCGGGCCTGCCCGTGACGCGCCTCGACACGCCCGCGGCCGTCGGCGGCCCGACGGTCGCGGCGAAACTGTCGACGCTCGACCGCTTCCTCGCCGTGTGGATCCTCGCCGCGATGGCCGTCGGCCTCGGCCTCGGCCGGCTGGTCCCCGGCCTGGACGCCGCCCTCGCCCGGGTCGAGATCGGCGGGATCTCCCTGCCCATCGCCGCGGGCCTGCTGATCATGATGTATCCGGTCCTGGCCAAGGTGCGCTACGACCGACTCGACGCCGTCACCGGCGACCGCAGGCTGATGGTGTCGTCGCTCGCCGTCAACTGGATCGCCGGCCCCGCGGTGATGTTCGCACTGGCGTGGATCTTCCTCGCGGACCTCCCCGAGTACCGCACCGGCCTGATCATCGTCGGACTCGCCCGCTGTATCGCCATGGTCGTCATCTGGAACGACCTCGCCTGCGGCGACCGCGAGGCCGCCGCCGTCCTCGTGGCCCTCAACTCGGTGTTCCAGGTCGCCGCGTTCGGCCTGCTGGGCTGGTTCTACCTCGATCTCCTCCCCGACCTGCTCGGTCTCGGCGAGGGGGAGCGGCTCGACATCTCCCCGGGAAAGATCGCCCTGAACGTCGTGATCTTCCTCGGCGTCCCGCTGCTCGCCGGATTCCTCACCCGCCGCCTGGGCGAGAAGAGGATGGGCCGCGACTCCTACGAGTCGTCGTTCCTGCCCCGGATCGGCCCCTGGGCGCTGTACGGGCTGCTGTTCACGATCGTCGTCCTCTTCGCCCTGCAGGGGAGCACCATCACCTCCCGGCCGCTCGACGTGGCCCGGATCGCCCTGCCGCTGCTGGTCTACTTCGCGGTGATGTGGTTCGGCACCTTCGCGCTCGGCAAGGCACTCGGCCTGGCCTACGACCGCACCGCGACCCTCGCGTTCACCGCCGCCGGGAACAACTTCGAGCTGGCCATCGCCGTCGCCATCGGCACGTTCGGGGTGACGTCGGGCCAGGCGCTCTCCGGTGTGGTGGGCCCCCTGATCGAGGTGCCCGTCCTGGTGGGGCTCGTCTACGTGTCGCTCGCCCGGCGGCGGACGTTCACGGCCGCCCGGCCGGTGACATGATCCGGTCCGTCGACGTGGTGGTGATCGGCGGCGGCCAGTCCGGGCTCGCCGCCGGTTACCATCTGCGCCGCCTCGGCCTGGAGTTCGTCGTCCTCGACGCCGGGCCCGCGCCGGGTGGCGCATGGCAGTACGCCTGGGACTCCCTGCGCCTGTTCTCCCCGGCGGCGTACTCCTCGCTGCCCGGACGCCTCATGCCCGCGGAGCCCGGCGCGGTGTATCCGGACGCGGCGCACGTCGTGTCGTACCTGCGCGATTACGAGAAGCGCTACGAACTGCCCGTACAGCGGCCGGTGAACGTCGTCGGCGTGCACCGGGAGGACGCCGCGCTGCGGGTGGACACCGACTCGGGGAGCTGGTCGGCGCGGGCGGTCGTCAGTGCCACCGGCACCTGGTGGCGGCCCTTCCTGCCCGCGGTGCCCGGACACCGGGACTTCCGCGGGGAGCAACTCCACACCGTCGACTACCGATCCGCCCGGGACTTCGAGGGGCGTCGTGTGATCGTGGTGGGCGGCGGCAACTCCGGAGCGCAGATCGCGGCCGACCTCGCCGGGAGCGGCAGCCCGACCTGGGTGACCCGGCGCCCGCCGCGCTACCTGGCCGACGACGTGGACGGCCGCGTCCTGTTCGACGCGGCCACCGCTCGCCGTCGTGCACTGGACGCCGGCCGGAAGGACACCGGGGGAGTCGCCTCGCTGGGGGACATCGTCGCCGTACCGCCCGTGCGGGAGGCCCGGGACCGCGGACTGCTCGCGGCCGCACCCCTGTTCGCGCGCCTCGTGCCCGACGGCGTCCAGTGGGCCGACGGCTCGCGGAGCCGGGCCGACGCGATCATCTGGTGCACCGGTTTCCGCCCGGCCCTGTCCCACCTGGCGCCACTGCGTCTGCGCGGGCGACGCGGCCGTATCGCCACCGTCGGCACCCGTGCCGCCGGCGAACCGCGGCTGCATCTGCTCGGATACGGGGACTGGACGGGACCCGCCTCCGCGACGCTCATCGGCGTCGGCCGCCCCGCGAGGGACGCGGCACGCGGGATCGCGGACCTGCTCGGGGCATAGGGGCGCGTGACGCCGGCCTCGGGCCGGCGCGCACGGAGGGGGCGTACGGGTGCGCAGGCGCCCCGTGCACCCGGAGCACGCCCGGCTCGGTGGGGAGGCGCCGCGGACGGCGGACGTCCTCCCCACCGGCGGAGTCAGGTGCGGTCGCGCTTCACGGAGCGGCTGCTGTCCTGGGCGCGGTCCTGGGCCTTCGCCCGGACCTTCTTGGCCTCGCCGCGGGCCTGCTCCAGCTTGCCCTCCGCCTGCTGCTCGCGGCTGCCGGTGACCTTGCCGGTCATCTCCTTGGCCTTGCCCTTCATCTTGTCCATACCGCCCTTGTCCGCCATGGTTCCTCCTTGTGTGGGGGTGTCTGCCCGCCCAACGTAAGGGGGAGGCGGCGAGCCCCGCCCGCTGAAGCGTCACGTTCCGTCACCGGAAAGACCGGGCACGGGCGATTGTCGAGCAGCCCCCGGGGGACGACGGCTCCGGAGGCGGATCGCTCCGCGTGTCCGGGCGGGAGGGGCGGCGGCCGCGTCAACTCCCGTCACGCGGGCACCTGTTCGGGCCGCACCCGTTTCCCCGCCCCACCCGGGGTACTCGGCAGCCCCCGGGCGGACGGCCTGGACGGAAACCGTGGGCCGCACACAGGAGTTGAGGCATGGAGAGGCAACCGGAGTTCACCCTGGCCGCGACCGTTCTCGACGCACCGGATGCCCGTGAGCTGTCGGTGTTCTACCGGGGCCTGCTCGGCTGGGAGGTGCGGGAGGACGACCCCGACTGGGTGATGATCGCGCCGCCGGAGGGCGGTGCGGGTCTGTCCTTCCAGACGGAGCCGAACTTCGTCCGGCCCCGCTGGCCGTCCGCGCCCGACGAGCAGCAGATGATGCTCCACCTGGACATCGAGGTGGACGACCTGCCCGCGGCCGTCGAGCGGGCCACCGCGCTCGGTGCCCACCCGGCCGACTGCCGGCCACAGGACGACGTGCGCGTCCTGCTCGATCCCGCGGGTCACCCGTTCTGCCTCTTCGTTCGGACCGCCTGCTCCCGGTAGTCCGCCGACCCGTGTGCGAGGGACGCTCCGACATGTTCGAGAATTTCGAGGCGGACGAGATCCGGCTGGAGGACGCGTCCGCCTTCGTGCGCCACGGCGGCGAAGGACCGCCGGTGCTGCTGCTCCACGGCCACCCGAGGACCTCCGCGACCTGGCACCGCGTCGCCCCGCAGTTGGTGCGGCGGGGCTTCACGGTCGTCTGCCCCGACCTGCGCGGGTACGGCAGGTCCCGCGGCCCGGACCCGACGCCGGATCACACGGGCTACTCCAAACGGGCCGTCGCCGGCGACCTGTTGACCGTGATGCAGACGCTCGGGCACACCCGGTTCGCGCTCGCCGGACACGACCGAGGGGGCGCCGTGGCGCTGCGCCTCGCTCTCGACCACCCCGCCGCCGTCTCCCGAGTGGCGCTGCTCGACTGCCTGCCGGTCAGCGAGCATCTGTCGCGCATCACCGCGGAGTTCGCCACGCAGTGGTGGCACTGGTTCTTCTTCGCCCAGCCGGAGATCCCCGAACGGGTCATCAACGCCGACCCGGACCGGTGGTACCGGGGTGATCCGCAGAGCATGGGGCAGGAGAACCACGAGGAGTGGCGCGCGGCCACGAGGAACCCCGATGTGGTGCGAGGGATGCTGGAGGACTACCGGGCCGGTCTCACCGTGGACCGGCGCCATGAGGAGGCCGACCGGGCGGGCGGGGTCCGCGTCCGGTGCCCCGCGCTGATCCTGTGGTCACTGCGGGACGATCTGGAGGACCTGTACGGAGATCCGCTGGGGATCTGGCGGGACTGGGCGCCCGACCTGCGGGGCCACGGGATCGATTCCGGGCACCATATGGCCGAGGAGGCCCCGGACGAGCTGGCGGCCGCTCTCGGCGACTTCTTCGGCGGCTGACCCGCCGGAGGGGCGGGGCACACGCGGCCGTGATCAATTGGCGCCGGACGCACCGGACCGGAGGCGATGTTGACGTCGGACATGCAGGGCAAGCGGCTTGCCGTTGACGGGCAGGGGCAGGACGCGGAGAAACTCGGGCAGCTGGAGGACGAGAACGTCCAGCTGAAGCAGGCCGTTCACTCGCACGCCACGATCGACCAGGCGATCGGTGTCGTCCTGGCGGTGGGGGAGCTGACACCCGACCAGGGCTGGAACGTGCTGCGGGAGATCTCCCAGCGCACGAACGTGAAGCTGCGGCAGGTGGCGGAGTCGGTCGTCGCATGGGCTCGCACCGGCGAGCTGCCCGACGACATCAGGAACGAGCTGGAGCGCGGCATCCACCTGAGCAGGGTTCGGGCCCAGGCCGTCGACCGGCCCTCTTGAGAGGTTTGGGTCGATTTGATGGGGTCAGTCGTACAATAGGACCTGCACCCGGGAACGGTGAGGATGTGAGCTGCAGTGGCCAAGGACCAGAAGGCGAAGGCCAAAGCGGAACAGGCCAAGGGCAAGGCGAAGGAAGCCGCAGGCCGTGCGGTGGGCAACGAGACCATGACCGCCAAGGGAGCGGCGGAACAGTCCAAGGGCGACGCGCGGCAGGCCAAGGAGAAGGCGAAGGACGCGCTACGCCACTGACAGCGTCGACGCAGCCGGGTCCGCCGCACGCAGGTGCGGCGGACCCGGAGGTGCTTCCGTGTCCCGTGCGGCGGTGCCCGGTCCGCCCGCCCCGGCTCCCACGCGGGACGGCACGGTGCGGCATCTGCTCCCCTCGGCCCCGCGCGGGGACGTCAGCCCCCGGCGATGACCTCGGCAAGGAAATTGTCGACGCACACGGTCTCCTGACCGGGCTGGACGACCTCGTAGGTCTCGTCCAGGAACGACATGACCGCGGGGGCCCAGGCCAGAATGACCGCGCGGTGCCGCCCTCCGTCGGTGTGGGGCTCGCCGAGGAACTCCATCCGCAGTTCCTGCCACAGCCCGGTGGACTGCGGGCCCATCCGCACGTCTCCCTCACCGACCGGACGCTCCATCCCGTCGGACAGCATCTGGCGGTCGAGTCTCCAGCGGGCCAAGACGCGGCCGTCGTGGCTGAACACGATGGTGACGGCGAACGGGTCGTCGGCTTCGTACGTCATGTGCGCCAGCACGGAGAAGCGGCCGGTGCCGCCGCCCTCGAGCTGCATGACGAGCGTCCTGTGCACGATGGGGATCAAGAGGAGCCTCCGGAGGGAACGGACCTAGAGACCCCTAGTACCCCCACCGCGCGCATGATGCTCGCGCAAATGGGGGATTCACACGGAAGTGCCGGGACGTCCGTTCCCCGGCGACCGGGGCGGAGACCTGACGCGGTGATCCGGACCTTTCCCGGCCCCCCGCACGTCATACCGACAGGCGCCCCGAGCGGCGGCCGGCGCGCTGTCCCACCATTCTGGATGCAGATGCGATCACGCCGCCTACATCGGGGAAGTCGAGTGCCATGAGCGAATCTGAGCTTCCGCCGGAAGGCCGGCCCGTGGATCTGTACCTCGATCTGCTCCGCCTGCGCATGTCCCCCTCGGACTACGCGCTGCTGCTGCGCATGGTCGAACCAGTGCTGGAGGCGATCCAGGAACAGCGGGCAGGGCCGATCGAACTGAGTCTGGAGGGTGCCGAGGGCGAGAACGTCTCGCAGGAGGTCCGCGACGAGGCCTCCCTGGTCGTCGCCGTCGCCGTCACGGGCCGGATGGACAACCAGATCGTCGAGATCGAGACGGAGGAGACCGGGCCCGTCAGGGTCGTCACGGACTCCGGCACCGCGGCGGACCCCGCCAAGTGCCAGGAGATCGCCGAGTTCATCGGCGAACGCCACCGTCAGGACGAGGAGCTGCGGGGTATCGCGGAGGTGAGCGGCCTGCCCACGGATGTCTGACTCCCGCCGTGCCGCCCGACCCGAGCCACGACGCCCGCCGGCCTCCGGCGGGCCGCCTCGGTGGGCGGACACCCGGCGGGACGGCCCGCCCCGGCGTCCGCCGCGCCCCGGGACGTGATGCGGGCGTCGCCGCATGCAACGGGGTGATCACCAGGGCAGAAAGACGTGCACATCCTTGCCGTCGGGCCGCGTCACCACGCTGACCTGGTCGCTCAGCGCCTGGATCAGATGCCACCCGATCCCCCCGCCGCCGCCGTTGGGGCTGAAGGACCGGGGGGTGGGCCGGACCGGGCTCGTGTCGTGCATCGACACGTGCACCCCGTCGAAGGTCGGGCGCAGCTCCAGGCGGAAGGCGCCGGGGGCGTACTGCACCGCGTTGGCGGCCAGTTCCGTCACCACCAGAAGCACGTCGTCCAGGTGCTCGGGCGCGCCGGGCGGGGACACCCGTGCGAGGTCGTGCAGGTAGGTCTCCGCCGCGAGGCGGGCGTCGGTCACATTGCGTAGTTCACCGGCGAAGGTGCTGGTGAGAGTGTTCATCTTGTCGGGAACCAGGTCATTGTCCCAATGGGGCTCGGTCGTCATCTCGCCTTCCCGGTGTCGTACGGACCGGAGGAGAGTGAACTCCGGTCTCCCCCGTCCGCGTGCTGTGGCCGGGCATCGATCAGGCGCTCCCCGGCGCCCTGCGGCCTAGGCCGCGGAGTCGCCGCGGCGACTGCCGATGCGGCGCTTGAGCGCGCGCCGTTCGTTCTCGCTCGTACCGCCCCAGACGCCGAGCGTCTGCCCGGTGTCGAGCGCCCACTGCAGGCATGCTTCGCGGACCGGACAGCCGCGGCAGACGGCCTTCGCCTCGTGGATCTGCAGAAGCGCGGGCCCTGTGCTGCCGACAGGGAAGAACAGGTCGGGGTCGACGCTCCGGCATGCGGCAGCATCCCGCCAGCTCTCCATGACAGTCTCCTTCGATCGAATCGTGCCGGTCGGTGGGACGTGGTTCGTTGTTCGGGTCACCTCCAGACGCGGGAGTGAAACAACCAATGCGGATCCGATGTGAAGAGCGGGTTGCCGTCAAGGGCATCGGTATGTGAGATGCGTCGCAGCCGATCGTCGCTCCGGGGAGAGCAGGCGCAGCTCGGCGCGGCCCGTGTAACGACCGGTGCCGCGGAACGTCCACAGCAGATGCAGCCGCGTGGTCCGCCGACCGCTCGTCACGGTCTCGCGCAGGACCTTGGAGGACGTGCCGTCGCTGCGTATCCAGCGGTAGGTGAGCGTGCCCGGTCTCCCGTCGGTGGTGACCGTGGCGACGATGTCGGCGGTCCCGTCGCAGCCGGGGGAGGGGTCCACCGCCCGGACTCCGACGTCGCGCACCGCGACGGGCGGTGCGGCCCGGTCCCAGGCGAGGAAGGCCAGTACGCACAGGAGGACCAGCGCGGGCAGGGCGTGCCGGCGCCAGGTGCGCCGCCGCTCCGCCGGACGCGGCACTGCCGTGTGCAGGGTGGCGTGTGCACGGCGGACGGTGTCGGCTGTCACGCCGGGTCCGAAGCGCAGGAGGGTGCCGTCGACGCGGTCGGGGCGGGTGGCGGGGTCGAGACGGGTGGCGGAATCGACACGGGTGCCGGGATCGACGCGGGTGGCATCGCCGGTCGCGCCCGGTGGTGTGTCCGTCAGGGTGTCCCGGTCCGTCGGCGTCTCGTCGGGATCCGGCCGCTGGACCCAGTGGCTGGCGAGTGCGGTCGCGCTGTAGTCGTCGTCCCCGTCGGGGCGGTCGGCGAGGGCGCCGGGGCGGTCGTTCATCGGATGTCACACGCCCGGGTCAGCAGCTGCTGCCACGCACCGCCGTCCGCGGAGGCGGGGTCCGTGGTCGCCCCCACCCCCCAGAAGCAGCCCGTACCGAGGAAGGTGTGGTCGACGGCCAGCGTGTACGTGGTCGAGCCGCTGCGCTCGTACGTCTGCGCCGCCCCGTCCCGGGTGCCCGGCCGGCCGCGGCCGTCGCCGGTGTCCCAGGCCACGGTGAGGCTGATCGGCCCCGGTCCGTCGGCGGTGACCGTGACGGTCGCCGTGCCCGTCGAGGAGCCGGTCTGCTGGAAACCGGTGAGGGTGACGTCCTTGACCGCGGCCGGCGCCGGGGGAGGTGTCGTGCCGGGAGCGGTCGTGCTTTCCATGGGGGCCGGGGTGCCCGGGGGTGTGGTCTCGGAGGGCTGCGCCGAGGAGCCGTCGGACGGTGCGGACTCCGAGGGAGCCGCCGTGTCGTCCGACGCGGACGCGGTGGGGGAGCCGCTTGCTGTCGGGCCCGTGGGACCTTCCGTCACGTCCGGCTGCGTGCTCGTGGTGGCAAGGGCCTGCGCGGCCTCCTGCGGCGCGGCCGGCGCGCCCGGTGCGACGCCGTAGGCCAGCAGGAGGGCCGCTGCGAGCGCGGCGCCCGACACGAGAAGCGCGCGGGCGCTCGGCAGCCAGGAACGGAGTCCTCCGGGATCCTGGGTGAGGACCGTGCGCGCCGTGTCCGTGGTGCCGTGCGGCGTGCGGGGCGCCGACGGGAGCAGCAGGAGGGAGAGCGCGACGAGGGCGGCGAGCCGGCCGCGGCCGCGCTCCTCCCAGTCGGGTCCGTAGGCGGTCCCGGCGACGGCGTCGAGTTCCGCCACGAACTCCTCGGCGTCCGGCGGCCGTTCTCCGGGGGTCTTCGCCAGTCCGCGCAGGACGAGCGGGCGCAGCGGCTCGGGGACCTCGTCGGCCGGGATGGCGCCGTCCACGTGCTTCAGGGCGAGTTCGGCCATGTTGTCGCCGGTGTAGGGCCGACGGCCGGTCAGGCACTCGAAGAACGTGGCGGTGGCCGCGTAGACGTCGGCGGCGGGGGAGGCGGGAGCGCCGGTCCACTGCTCGGGAGCCATGTACGACGGGGTGCCCGCGATGCCGGCGGTGGTGCCGTCGGACGCCGCGATTCCGAAGTCGACGAGCTTGGAGTCGCCGTCGGTGGTGACGAGGACGTTCTCCGGTTTGTAGTCGCGGTGCACCACGCCGAGGCGGTGGGCGTCGGCGAGACCGAGCAGTGATCCCTTGAGCAGCGTGAGCGCGGCTTCCGGGGCGAGGGGAGCCTCCCGGCCGAGCAGCCTGCGCAGCGAGAGACCGTCGACGAGCTCCATCACGATGGCCGCGCCGTCCGGGCTCTCCACGTACTCGTACAGACCCGCCACGTGGAGGCTCTCCAGGCCGGCCAGGAGACGGGCCTCGGCGCGGAACTCCGCGACGAAACCCGGGCGGGTGCGCAGCGACTCGCTGAGGTACTTGACCGCGACCGGAAGCCCGGTCTCCTCGTGGACGGCCAGCGCGACCCGGCCGCTCGCCCCCGAGCCGAGCTCACGTGCTTCCGTGTAGCCCGGCACTGCCCATGTGCTCATGCCCCATCCCCCCGATACGCGGTACGCGAGGGGCGTCCGCACGCCCACGCGCTTCCGGTCGTGTGCTCAGAGACACGATTCAGGCCACTTCGGTTGCACGGGAGGGGCCCCGCACGGCAGACGGCCCGCCGCGGTGTGCGACGGGCCGTACGGTCCGGGGCGGCCTCGCGCCGGCCGCCGCCGTGGTCAGCCGAGGATGCTCCACGACGTGGTGCCGTTCACCGCCATGAGTACGGCGAGCAGCACGATGTCCGCGATGCCCAGGGCCAGGCCGAGCTGGGCCCTGAAGCGGCGGGGGGTGTCCCGGCGCAGGGCCATGACGGCCAGCACGATGGCGATGGGACCGAGGACGAAGTTCATGACGAGGAGTCCGACCAGGCCCAGGACGAAGGAGGCGACGGCCATTCCTTCGGTGTCCCGCCTGCCGGTCTCGCGCCGCGGGGGTGCTGTCAGCCGCATGGTCACGCCTTTCCGGTTCGGGCACGGCGACGGCGCTCACGGACGGCGAACACCGCGAGCCACGTGAGGATGGCCACACTCGCCACCACGGTCACGGGCCACGGGATGTACGCGGCCGACCCGAGCACGACGGCCAGGACGACGAGGGCCACGACAAGGAAGAGCACGTCTACCTCCGTTCGCGTGCGGACACGGGCGTCAGTGGGAAGCGCCTCGGTAGGAACATGCGCATACAGGTTTCCCCTGACGTCGACGTCACACCTGTGCGTCCCGGCACTCAGGTGTCGGACGCCTCCCCGGCACCGCCGACCGAACCCTTCCGGCCACGCCGGTTCGGCGGCGCGCTCAACCCCCTTTTGTCAGGAAGGAGGTTGGCGCCGCCCTCGACGGGTACCCCGACGATCTTCCGGAAGGACGACTTCCGGACAGAGCCGCGAAACGAAACAGGAAGGTGACCGGTGTCGGACGAGAACGCCAAGAACATCTTTGTGATCGGCCTGGACGAGGCCAACCTCCCGACGCTCAACGCCGTCCCGGGTGCCAAGTCGCTGAATCTGCACCCGCTGCTGACGGTCGGGGAACTGCAGGACGGCGAGGTGTCGGTACCGGACATCCTCGACCGGGCACAGCGTGTGCTCGACTCCTTCGAGGGCAGCATCGACGCGATCGTCGGCTACTGGGACTTCCCGGTCAGCACCCTCGTCCCCATCCTCAGCAAGCGCTACGGCACCCGCAGCACCAGCCTGGAGTCGGTGGTCAAGTGCGAGCACAAGTACTGGAGCCGGCTGGAACAGCAGAAGGTCACCGACCGGCACCCCCGGTTCGGCCGGGTCGACCTCGACACCGACGACCCGAGGCCCCCTGAGGGCGTGCGCTTCCCGATGTGGGTCAAGCCCGCACTCTCGTACTCCTCGGAACTCGCCTTCGGGGTCAAGGACATGGACGAGTTCCGGGAAGCCGTCGCGCAGATCCGCGAGGGCATCGGAAGGATCGGCCGCCCCTTCGAGTACATCCTCGACCAGATCGAACTGCCCCCGGAGATGGACGGAGTCGGTGGCGAGGTCTGTCTCGCGGAAGAGGCGATGACAGGCATCCAGGTCGCCGTCGAGGGCTACGTCCACCAGGGCGAGGTGACCGTCTACGGCGCACTGGACTCCATTCAGTACCCGGACTCCCCGTGCTTCCTGCGCCACCAGTACCCCTCCACCCTGCCGCCGCCGGTGATCCGGGAACTCCACGAGGTCACCGCGCGTGTGATGCGCCAGATCGGGTTCGAGTCGGCCACCTTCAGCGTGGAGTACTTCTACGACCCGAAGACCCAGGAGATCAACCTCTTGGAGATCAACCCCCGGCACTCCCAGTCCCACGCCGAGCTGTTCCAGTTCGTCGACGGTGTGCCCAACCACCACTGCATGTTCAGCCTCGCGCTCGGCGAGGACCCGCGCATGCCGCAGGGCGAGGGCTCGTACACGACGGCCGCGAAGTGGTACCACCGCTGGTTCACCGACGGCGTGGTGACCCGCGTGCCCTCGGCCGAGGACATCGAGCGCATCGAGCGGGAAACCGCGGGAGTACGTCTCGACGTGGTGCCCGAGCAGGGGCAGCGACTCTCCGATCTGCCCCAACAGGACAGCTACAGCTACGAGTTGGCCCACATCTTCACCGGCGGCCGCAGCGAGGAGGACCTGCGGGCGAAGTACGACCACTGCGTGGCCGCCCTCGGACTCACCTTCGACGACGCCCCGCCGCCGGAGGGCCGCAACATCTCCGACGGCCACGCGGGCAACGGCTGATCAGCCCGACACCCGCACGGCCCGGCAAGGAAAGGAGCGCGGCTGCCACATGCGTTACGTGAGCAATCTGCCCTACGCCACGAAGGAAGAAGAACACGTCACGATCCCCATGTCCGACGGCGTCCGGCTGTCGGCGCGGATCTGGCGTCCCACGTCCTCGGACCAGGAGCCCGTGCCCGCGGTGCTGGAGTACATCCCGTACCGCAAGCGCGACCTGACCTCCGTACGCGACTCCATCCACCACCCCTACATCGCCGGGCACGGTTACGCCTGCGTCCGCGTCGACGTGCGCGGCACCGGCGAGTCCGAAGGGGTGCTGGAGGACGAGTACCTGGAGCGGGAACAGGCGGACGCCGAGGAAGTCCTCGCCTGGCTGTCCGAGCAGCCCTGGTGCGACGGCGGCACCGGCATGATGGGCCTGTCCTGGGGCGCCTTCGCCGCCCTCCAGGTGGCTGCCCGCCGCCCGCCGAGCCTGCGCGCCGTCGTCATCGCCTCGTTCACCGACGACCGGCACCACGACGACATGCACTACATGGGCGGGGCCATGCTGTCCGACAACCTCGCCGAGGCGGGCACCATGTTCGCCTACGCCACCTGTCCTCCCGACCCCGCGGTGGTCGGCGACCGCTGGCGCGACATGTGGCACGAGCGCCTGGAGAACACCGATCCCTGGGTCCTGCAGTGGCTGCGCCACCAGCGCCGCGACGACTACTGGCGCCACGCCTCGGTCTCCGAGAACTACCAGGACGTCCAGTGCCCCGTCCTCGCCTCCAGCGGCTGGGCGGACGGCTACTCCAACGCCGTGACCCGCCTGCTCGGCAACCTGGACGTGCCCCGCAAGGGACTGATCGGGCCCTGGTCGCACAAGTTCCCCCACCTCGGCGAACCCGGCCCGGCCATCGGCTACCTCCAGGAGGTCGTGCGGTGGTGGGACCACTGGCTCAAGGGCGTCGACAACGGCGTCATGGACGGCCCCATGCTGCGGACCTGGATGCAGGACAGCGTGCCGCCGTCCACGTCCTACGAGGAGCGCCCCGGCCGCTGGGTCGCGGAACCCACGTGGCCGTCCCCCAACATCCACCCGGTCACCCATCCGCTGACCCGGCACCGCATCGAGCCTCCCGGGCAGGACGGGCCGACCGGCACCGGTGAGCCGATGACGGTGCGCTCGCCCCTGTCCGTGGGCCAGTTCGCCGGCAAGTGGGCCTCCTACAACGCACCGCCGGACCTGCCCTACGACCAGCGCGAGGAGGACGGCGGCTCGCTCGTCTTCGAGACCGAGCCACTGACCGAGCGGCTGGAGATCCTCGGCTCGCCGACCGTGGAACTCGACCTCTCGGCCGACCGGCCGGTCGCGATGGTCGCGGCGCGGCTGTCCGACGTCAGCCCGGACGGGGCGGCGACCCGGGTCACGTACGGCCTGCTCAATCTCACCCGGCGGGAGGACACGGAGAACCCCGAACCGCTGGAACCGGGCCACCGCTACCGCGCGACCGTCCAGCTCAACGGAGTCGCGCAGGCGTTCCCGCCCGGCCACCGCGTCCGGCTCTCCCTGTCGACGTCGTACTGGCCCCTGGCCTGGCCGCCCCCGAGCCCGGCGCTGCTCACGGTCCACGAGCGCACCAGCACCCTCACGCTGCCCGTCCGGCCGACCGAGGCGCCCGACGAACTCCCGGCGGCCCCGTTCGAGGAGCCGGAGGGCGCACCGCCGCTCGGCGTGACGCAGGTGGCGCCTCCCGAATCCCGCTGGGAGGTCAAGCGGGACCTGGTCGACTACCGCTCCGAGCTGGAGATCGTGAAGGACCAGGGAGTCGTCCGCTTCGACGAAATCGGTCTGGAAGCCGGACGCCGGGCCTACGAGCGCTACTCGGCCGTCGCCGACGACTTCACCTCGGCCAGCGGCGAGTCCACCTGGACGATGCGCTTCCGGCGTGACGACTGGGACGTACGCGTGGTCACGCACACCCGCCTCAGCTGCGACGAGCGCGACTTCTTCGTGGACGCCACCCTGGACGGCTACGAGGGCGACCGCCGGGTGTTCTCCCGCACCTGGAACGAGACGGTGCCGCGCGACCTGCTGTAGGTCCGGCCCGGGACGCGTCGACCCCCGCTGCCCGGGAACCCGCGATGAGGAAGCGCAACCACACGTCATCACCGAACCCGAGGAGCACGCAGTCATGACGGTCCCCGACGAGAACCGCACCAGGACCGGTACCGCCGACGAGTCGCCGGACGACCGGGGCGGCGCGGCGCGGCCGCCCGAGCAGGGTGGCACCGGCCGCACCCTCCGTGAGGCGCTGGAAGAGGCCCACGTGCGTCCGGACGACTTCGAGGAGAGGGAGGAGAGGTAGAGCGTGAGCACCCTCACCGGTCTGGAACGCGCGCTGGAGCGCTTCGGGGGCACCCTGCTCGCGCACCTCCGCCACAAGGAACCCGTCGAACTGCTCGGCGCCCTGCACCGCGAGTGCGACGACAACGCCGTCGTGTGCAGCGAGCACCGGGTGGTCGTCCCGAACGCCTACGACGTCGAACTGGCCGAGTACGTCATCGAGGAACTGGAGCGGAACGGCGACCGGATCGACCAGTTGCTCATCGACAGCCTGGCCCGCCACGGTGAACGCAAGGGCTACGAATGGGCCGGCCCGCTCGCGGTGCATGTCACCCGCTCCCACCATCTGCCCAACGGGCGCTACCGGGTGGCGAGCCGTGTCATGCAGCACGTGCGTGCCGACGCGTTCCAGGCCCAGGCGGCTTCGGCCCCGACGGCTTCCCACCCGGTCCCGGAGGCTTCTGCCCCGGCCGGCGTGGGCGTGGCGCCGCCGAGGCGCGGGCTGGTGCCGGAACCGGGGACCTGATCCCCGCGCCGCGGCCGGCGAGCGGGATCGCCCGCCGGGGTGCCACCGAGCGGAGGCGCCGGGTCACCGGCGCGGACTACTCCCCTCGGTGGCGCCAGAACCACACCGCGCCGACGACCAGAGCAACGAAAAAGACGGCCGGCAGGATCAGGCCGGGAATGCGGGCGGCGCTCACGCGGCGCCCCTCGGGGCCGACGCATCCCACCATCGGGGCGCTGTCTCGGGCATGACGGTCCCTCCTCGACGGTCCTCTCGGCCGGGCCGCGGGGCGCCGGGGCCAACCGGACCGGAACGCCCGGCGCCGCGGTCCGCGCGGTCCACCCTCGATGGTGAGCGCACCCGCCGGGTTCCGACCAGCCCGCGGACATTCGAAGGTGCGTGCTGCGCCGCCGTATCGCGGCATTCCGGCGAGAGCGGCCTCCGATACGGGCCTCTGCGCGGCCGGCTGAATAAACCCCTCCGGGCAGGACATTGCCCGGATGTATGAAGGTCTGCCGAATTGGTTGACCGGGGCGTGGCGGGCGCGGCGGCGACTCGTTCTCCCCGTCATGACCGATGTCTCCCTCCCGCAACGCCACGCCCGACTGCTGGGCGCCTACTGGCTCGATTCCCCGGTCCCGCTGCACGACCGCTGCGTCTCCTGCGAGCGCCTGGCGCTTCCCGCGGACCGGGGCCGGCGCAGTCGCGGCGCTGCCGGGCGTGGCCTCGGGCTCCGTGGCGTCGCGGTCGGCGTGGCCGTCCTCGTGATCGCCGCCGCCCTCGCCACGATGGCCCCGCTGTAGCCCTGTCCGGGCCGAGCCGGACCGCCTTCGGCCGAGCCGGACCGCCTTCGGCCGGGCCGAGCCGGCGGCGTGCCGCATCCGGCTGCCGAGTGCTCTCACGGGCCGCGCCGCCGTGGGCGGGGCGGGTGTCGCCCGCCGTCGAGTGGGCATGCATGGGGCTGGTCGCGGTGCCATGCTGAAAACAAGACACGGAGGCTGCCATGGGGTGCTATGCCGACCGAGTGCTGCCGCGGATCATCAACGTCGCGTGCGGGGTCAAGACCGCGGGGCCGCTCCGCCGCCGCGTCTGCGAGGGCCTGGCGGGCGAAGTGATCGAGATCGGCTTCGGGACCGGTCACAACGTGCCCTACTACCCGCCGACCGTCACCGGTGTCACCGCGATCGAGCCCTCCGACCTCGGCTGGCGGCTGGCCGGTGAACGCGTCCGGGCGGCGAGCGTCCCGGTGCGACGGGCCGGCCTGGACGGGCAGTCCCTCCCCTTCGTGGACGACAGCTTCGACGCCGCTCTGTCCACCTGGACGCTGTGCACCATTCCCGACGCCCGGGCCGCCCTGCGCGAGGTGCGGCGCGTGCTGAAGCCCGGCGGAACCCTGCACTTCCTCGAACACGGCCTCGCGCCGGAGGAGGACCCGGGTGTCCGCCGCTGGCAGCACCGCCTGGAGCCGGTCAACAAGCGGCTGTTCGGCGGCTGTCACCTCACCCGGCCGACGGCCGACATGGTGACGGACGCGGGGTTCACGATCACCACCATGGACGTCTTCTACGAGAAGGGCGCGCCGAAGCCGATGGGTGCCGACTCCCTCGGTGTGGCCCTCGCGCCCTGACCACCTCCGCCCGCGCCCCGGGCTCAGTCGGCCGCGGCGACACCGATCCCGATGGCGATGAACAGCCAGCCTGTCGTCAGGTCCCAGCGGTCGCGGAAGGCCGGCCGGTCCAGCAGCCTCCGCAGCCGCGCCGCCGCGCTCACCAGGACCAGCCAGTAGAGAACGCCGACGACGACGTCCAGCAGGCCGAGGAAGAAGATCTGGCCGGTCGTCGAACCGTGGCCGTCGACGAACTGCGGCAGGATGCTGAGGAAGAACAGCGCGGCCTTGGGATTGAGCACATTGGTGAGGAAGCCCTGGGTGAAGCCGTCGCGACGGCTTGGTTCCGGCCCGCCGCCGACCGGGGCGCGGTCGTCGTCATCCGGGGCGGCTCGTGCCCGGCGCTCCGCGGCGGCCCGCCGGGCGGCCGCCACCGCCCGCACCCCCAGGAACACGAGATAGGCGGCCCCGGCCAGCTTGACGGCGGTGAAGACGGCCGGGGACCGTGCGGCGACGACGGACAGGCCCAGCGCGGCGGCGAGCATGTGGACGCACAGGCCTGTCTGCGCGCCGAGCGCCGCCATACGACCGAGCGCGGGGCGCAGCGCGGCCGCTCTGACGATGACGAAGAAGTCCGGGCCGGGAATCAGATAGGCGAGCATCACGACGCCGAGGAATCCCACGAGATCGATCGACATGCCCCGCTCCGCTTCTCCCGGCCCGATGCCGTGGACGCTTCGCGACGACCGGCCGGTTCGGGCCGCCGGAACTCCTGGGTGTCCCGGGAGGCGGACTTCACGCCTTCCTCGCCCGTCGCCGTCGTCGGCGGACGCGTCCGACGGGGAGGCGGGCGGCAAAAGGCCCCGACTGGACGGGGGAGACCAGCCGGGGCCGTACAGGTGGTGACATGCGGAGGGCGGTCGCCTCGCGGCGAAAGGCTCCATGGGGCTTCAGCCGGACGATCGTCCCCATGGGCGTGAGGTGAGGCCCGGGGACACTGTCCCCTCCGCAGCCACGTATAGATGAACGATAAACCGTTTGAGGATGTTCCTGCGCCACCGGGGGGTGTATGTGACGTGTGCCACGTGCTGTGCCGGGAGGGATCAGCCGAGATGGTCGGCGACCAGGTCGGCGAACTCGGCGGGAGTGGCCAGGCGGACCCCCAGGGCCTCCGCCTTGGCGCGCTTGGATCCGGCGCCCTCCCCGGCGACGACGAGGCTGGTCTTCTTGGAGACGCTGGAGGAGGCGCGCCCGCCGGCGCGCTCGATCAGTTCGTTCATCTGGTTGCGGCTGAGCTTCTCCAGGGCGCCGGTCATCGCTCCGGTGACGACGACGGTCATCCCGGCCAGCGGCCCGCCCGCCGGTCCGTTCGCCTCCCGCTCGCCGTCGGCGTCGCCCGCCGCGGCGGCCGGCGGAGTGGCTCCGGGCTCGGTCATGTTCACCCCGACCGCGGCGAGCCGGTCGATCAGCGGGGCCAGGTCCGCCAGTTCGGCGACGATGGACGGCGCCTTCTCGGTGCCGATGCCCTCGACCTGCTGTATCGCCGCGGCGTCGGCTGCGCGCAGGGCGCCCATCGTGGCGAAGTGCCGGGCGATGCGCCGGGACATGGACCGCCCGGTGCCCCGCACGCCGAGCGCGCACAACACCCTCGACAGCGGGCGGCCCTTGGCGGTCTCCAGCGCGGCGAGAAGGTTGTCGGTGCTGGTCTCGCCCATGCGCTCCAGGCTGAGAAGCGAGTCCCGGCCGAGGGTGAACAGGTCGGCGAGATCGGCCACCAGACCCGCCTCGACCAGTTGGACGACGCGGGTGGCCCCGAGGCCCTCGATGTCGAGCTGGTCGCGCCCGGCGGCGTACGAAAGGGAGGCGACCAGATGGCAGTTGCGCCCGTTCTCGCAGCGCCAGCGCTGTTCGCCCGTGTCGATGGGGGAGCCGCACCGCGGACATGCGGAGGGGAAGGCGATCGGCTGCTCCTCGCCGGTGCGCAGGTGCGCGACGGGGGCCTCCACGCGGGGGATGACGTCACCGGCGCGGTGGACCATCACGTGGTCGCCCAGGCGCAGGTCGCGGCGTGTGATGTCGGCCGGGTTGTGCAGGGTGGCGTAGGTGATGACGGAGCCGTCGATCTCGACCGGCTCCAGGACCGCGCGAGGGGCGATGATGCCGGTGCGGCCCACGTTCCACTCCACCTCCAGCAGGCGGGTTATCTTCTCCACGGCGGGCAGCTTGTAGGCGATGGCCCAGCGGGGGGCGCGCGAGCCCGCTCCGGCGGCCCGCTGGTCGGCGGCCAGGTCGGCCTTGACGACGATCCCGTCGATACCGAAGGGCAACTCCGCCCGCAGCGCGGCGATTTCCCGGACGCGTGCCAGCACCTCCTCGGCGGTGTCGACGGTGACGCCGGACGCGGCCGTGGTGTCCGAGGTGTTCACTCCGAGGCGGGCGGCCCGCGACATCAGCTCGCCGTGCGGGAGTTCGCCCAGGCGTGCGGCGAGGTCCGGGTCTGTGTCCGGGAGCGGCAGCAGGCCGTAGCCGAAGAACGTCATCGGCACGGTGTAGGCGCGGTCCCGGGCGCGCAGGGTGCCCGCCGCGGCGTTGCGCGGGTTCGCGAACGGCTGGCCGCCATGGCCGGTGCGCACCTCGTTGGCATGCTCGAACTGGGCGCTGGTCATGAGGACTTCACCCCGCAGCTCCACGGTGACCGGCTCGGACAGGCGGACCGGCAGGCCCTCGATGGTGCCGATCGCGTGCGAGACGTCCTCCCCGGCCGTCCCGTCGCCGCGCGTGATCAGCCGGGTCAGGCGGCCACGCGTGTAGCGGGCGGCCATCGCGAGTCCGTCGAGCTTGGGCTCGACACTGAACCGGGTGACGTCGTGGCCGATCCGGCGGGCCAGCGAGGCGGCCCACGCGGTGAACTCCTCGGCGGAGAACACGTTGTCCAGGCTCAGCATCGCCACCGTGTGCGGGATGTCGCCCTCGACGGCGCCGCCCGCGACCTTGCCCGTGGGGGAGTCGGGCAGCACGCCGTCGGGGTGCTCGGCCTCCCATGCCGCGATACCGCGCACCAGCCGGTCGTAGGTGTCGTCGTCCAGCACGGAGGTGCCGCCCGTGTAGTACGCGGCAGAGGCCTTGACGGCGTCCTGGACCGCCTGGGCGTAGGCGGCGGCATCGACGATCACTGCTGCAGGTGTGGTCATGTGCGTCATCCTGCCTGTCACCACTGACAACGCCCTGGTGCGGACATCCCGCTCCGCACGGTTCCGCGTTCTGGTTGCCTGATCAACGGCCCGCCCTATTCGCACCTTTAGTCGTGTTTCACCCCGTGGGTCACGGTCACCCGTGCAGGAGCCGAACGCGAGAGCACAGAGGGAAGGTGCTGAGGAATGATCACGCAGGAGCAGATCCCGGCGGTACTGGAGCATCCCGTCTACGACGCCGACGGCAACAAGATCGGCGAGGCGAAGCACGTCTTCTACGACGACATCACCGGTCGGCCGGAATGGGTCAGTGTCAAGACGGGCCTGTTCGGCACCAGTGAGTCCTTCGTACCGATCCGCGAGGCGGTGATGGTGGAGGAGCACCTGGAGGTGCCCTACGCCAAGAGCATGGTCAAGGACGCGCCCAACACCGACGTGGACAGCGGGGGGCACCTCTCGGAGGCCGATGAACACCGCCTCTACGAGCACTACGGCATCGACTGGGACGATGCCTGGCAGCAGGCCAACCGGCCCGGTGAGGGCTGGGCCCATGCCGGCACCGCCGACGCGGCCGGCTCCACGGACACGGCCGATCCCACGGACACAGCCGATCCCACGGACACGGCCATTCCCACGGACACGGCCATTCCCACGGGCACGGCCATTCCCATGGGCCCGACCGGCACCATGGGCACGGCCGACCCTAGGGAAACGGCCGACCCGATGGACACGACCGGCGCCATGGACACCGCTGGCACGGCGGGCGTCACGGGCACCGGGATCGGCGCCGCGGAAGGCACTCCCGGTGAACGTCCGGACATGCGCGGCGACGACGCGATGACCCGCTCCGAGGAGCGCATGCATGTCGGTGCCGAACGGTACGAGACGGGACGCGCCCGCCTGCGCAAGTACGTCGTGACGGAAGAGGTCCAGCGCACCGTCCCGCTGCGGCACGAAGAGGTGCGCGTCGAGCGTGAGCGCATCACCGACGCCGATCTCGACGACTCCCTGTCCGGCCCGGAGATCACCGAGGCCGAGCACGAGGTCACCCTCCACGCGGAACGCCCCGTGGTGGAGACCGAGGCGGTACCGGTGGAACGCGTGCGGCTGACCACCGAGGAGCGGATCGAGGACGAGACCGTCACCGGTCGGGTCCGCCACGAGGAGATCGCCACCGAGGGCGTCATGGACGACGAGCAGGACGGCCCGCGCCGGTAACCTCCCGGCGGTCCGCCCGCCCGGGGGCCTCACGGTCCCGGGCGGGCGCAACCGCGGCCGGCGCGTGGGCGGTTCGGGCCCGCCCCGAACCCGCGGAACCGTCTCCACGACATGGTCACGCGTCCTTCACCGCCCGTGACTTTCGACGGGCGACAGCCGGGCTACCCGCAAGCCAGGGCGTCCGAAGGGGACTTGTCGTGGTTTTCATCGCTGTCGGTGTGCCGCCGTTGCTACTGGGCCTGTTGCTCGTCCTGGACCGGTACGAGGAGAAGATGTTCGGTCCCGTGCGAGTCGCGCGGCACGCGCGGCGGCGGGGCCATCTGTCGCTCGTGGCGGATGCCGGCCGGGACGGGTCGGCGGTCGGACCGGAGCAGCACGCCGCCGACGCCGCCTGACCGAACCGGCCGCACGGGACGGCGTCCGGGGCCTCCATCGGTCGGTGTCCGGAACGTACGACCGTCCGGACGGCGTGTCCCCGGGGGGCACAGTGCCCCAACCCTCCCGGCGGCGCGGACGGCGGGGGCGGGGCTAACGTGCCGGATCGTCCTTGGCGCCCGGCTGGTCGAGCTGGCTGGCGAGCACCGCCGCCTGGACCCGCCGGTGGACGCCCAACTTGGCGAGCAGGCGAGAGATGTGGTTCTTGACGGTCTTCTCCGACAGATACAGCTTCTTGCCGATCTCGCGGTTGGTGAGCCCGTCGCCGATCAGGGCCAGGATGTCCCGCTCGCGGGGCGACAGGCTCGCCATCTCGGGGGAGAGGGCAGGTGCCTGCACGGGATCCGCGCGCAGCGAGCGCATCAGCCGGGCCGTCGTCGCAGGGTCCAGCATCGACTGACCGGAGGCCACGGTGCGCACGGCGGCGACCAGGTCGGATCCCTTGATCTGCTTGAGCACGTAACCCGACGCACCGGCCATGATCGCGTCGAGCAGGGCCTCCTCGTCGTCGAAGGACGTCAGCATCAGGCAGGCCAGTTCGGGCATCTGGCTGCGCAGCTCCCGGCAGACGCTGATCCCGTCACCGTCCGGCAGCCGCACGTCGAGCACGGCGACGTCCGGCCGCAAGGCAGGACCCCGGACGAGGGCGTGCTCGACATCGCCCGCGTCGCCGACCACCGTGATGTCGGGCTCGGCGTCCAGGAGGTCGGAGAGGCCCCGCCGCACCACCTCGTGGTCGTCGAGCAGGAAGACACGGATCGGACGTTGCTCCGTGAAGGTGCGTGCCTCTGCCATGGCGACCCCTCGCTCCTCGGGCAGCGCGGACCCGGCGCCCGCTGTCAGCACGATCATCGCCCTCCGGGGCCGTACGCACTAGGGCCGACCGGCCCACTCCGGCCGGAGGGACCCCCGACTGGACACGTACGGGTGACAGGGGTGCGCGGACGCCGTGGCCGCTGCGTCGCGCGGGAGCCACGGGAGGATCTCCTGCGCGATCAGCGGAGAACTCCGCTGCCGTACGGGGCGTACAGGTCCAGGAGTCGCGTCCTGGCCGACCGCAGCCGGTGGGCCAGGATGTCGCCCACCCACTGGGCCACCGCCCGTCCCAGTTCGGGGTCGTCCTGGCACATGGCCCGTACGGCCGTCGCGTCGAACTCGTACGCACGCACGGGCGTCGTCGTCTCCGCGCCCAGTTGCCAGGCGTGCGGCGCGAACAGCCAGGACCAGCCGACGAGTTCGTTGTGTCCGAGGGTCTCGATGACGGCCGCCCGCCGACCCGGCACACGCATGTCGAGAGCGACGGTGCCGGTACGGATGATCCAGAACCGGTCGGCGCGGCCCCCCTCCTCGAAGAGCCGGACGTCCGCCGGGAACGACACCTCCCGTGCGGTGCGGATCAGCCGTTCCCGGTGCCGGACGGGCAGGGCCCGCAGCATGCTCGGTGTGGGGTGGGTGTTCATGACGCCACCTCTCCATGGAGGACTGCTGCCCTCGGCGGGCCGGTGCCCGACCGGGGCGGGGGCGAGGATCTCGACTTCAGCGTGGGCCGCGGCCCGCGCCGTCGCCAGGGGCCGCCCGACCCCTTCGGGTGGACCTTTCGGCCCCGGAGGGACTGCTGGCACCGCCCACGCACGCGTGAGCCCCCCCGTACCGCCGGCACACGCGTGAGCCCCCCGTACCGCCCGCACGCGCATGAGCCCCCCGTACCGCCCTTACGCGCGTGAGCCCCCGGCCCCGGTCCGGCCGGCGGCGCGGCAGCCGGAAGCCGGCGAGCCGGGCCGCCGGGGAGTTCGGGCGCCGCCGACCGCGCTCCGTCCAACTGGCGCTGCAATCAGGGCCGTTCGGCCCTGCACGCACGGACCTTCGGCATCCGGCCGAAACCCTCGCCCCGGACCAGAGTGAGTGACGTCAGGCAGCGGCCCGACATCCTCCGCGTTCCGAAGGGATCACCGCCATGGCCGTGCACGAGAACCCTCGCCGGAGCCCCGGCTTCCACCTGCCCTCCCGGCAGGGGAACCGGATCGCTTCCCCCTCCGGGTCCGCCGTGTCGGCGACCACCGACACGCACACGGTGCGGGCCTACTCCTTCGCGTCCCTGCGCGTGCTCACCGGCTTCGTCTTCCTGTGGGCGTTCCTCGACAAGACCTTCGGCTTCGGCTACGCGACCCCGTCGGGCCGGGGTTGGATCGACGGCGGCTCGCCCACCCGGGGCTTCCTCGGCGGCGTGGCCGCGGGGCCGATGGAGTCCACCTTCCACTCCTGGGCGGGGGACACCTGGGCGGACTGGCTCTTCATGGTGGGCCTGCTCGGCGTCGGACTCGCCCTCGTCGGCGGAGTGGCGCTGCGCCTCGCTGCCGTCGCCGGTACCGCGCTCATGGCGCTCATGTGGATCGCGGAGTGGCCGCCCGCCCAGCACCTGTCCGACGGTACGGCCAGCATGTCCACGAACCCGTTCGTGGATTACCACCTCGTCTACGCCGCCGTCCTGATCGCGCTCGCCGTGGCCGCCGCCGGCGACACCCTCGGGCTCGGCCGCCCGTGGGCCCGGTTGCCGTTCGTGCGCCACCACGGCTGGCTGCGCTGACCTCGGCGGGGCGGGCGACCGAAGTCCGTTCCGCCCCGCACCCGCCCCGCCCGGGGGTCGGCCCCGGGCGGGGACCCGCGGCCGCTGCGCCGCGTCCGCTCCCGCCGGGACGCGGACCCACCACCGCCGACGCGTCGGCCCCGCCCCAGGAGGTACCCCGTGTCCCGCACCGTCACCGCAGGCCTGGACGGCTCGCCCGAGAGCCGGGCCGCCGCCGAATGGGCGGCCCGCGAGGCCCGGCTCCGCGAGCTGCCCCTGCGCCTTGTCCACGTCTGGGAGCCCGCCCCCGAGCCGGTCGCCCAGGACCCTGGCCCCGGTGAAGGGATCCGGCGGCACTGGACCGAACGCATTCCCCATGAGGCCGCCGAGGGCATCCGGCTGCGCCACCCCGGACTCGACGTCGTCGTCGAGCAGCGCACCGGCCGCCCCGCCGACCTGCTGGCGGAAGCGGCCGCGGACGCGGAACTGCTGGTGCTCGGTTCCCGCGGGCTGAGCGGTGTCACCGGCTTCCTGGTCGGCTCCGTCGGCCAGGCCGTCGTCGCCCGCGCCGAACGCCCCGTCGTCCTCGTACGGGCCGGTGAGCAGGCCGCCGACGAGCACACCGCGGACCCGGCGGGCATCCCGTCCGCCGCGACCGCGTACCGGCCGGTCGTCCTGGGGCTGGACACCGACCACCCCGACGACTCCGTCCTCGGCTTCGCCTTCGACGCCGCGGCGCGGCGCGACACCGCCCTGCGGGTGGTGCACGGCTGGAACCCACCGCCCTACTACGCCTACGGACTGCCGGCGGACCTGGAGCTGCACGCCGAACTGAGCCGGCAGCAGGCCGCCGCGCTGACCGGGGCACTGCGTCCCTGGCGGCAGAAGTACCCGGCGGTCGAGGTCGTCGAGGAGTCCCGGTCGGGGCAGGCCGCCCTCGGCCTGGTGGACGCCTCGCGCGAGGCGTCCCTGGTGGTCGTCGGCCGCCGCGTCCGGCGCTCCCCGGTCGGTACCCGCATCGGGCCCGTCACCCACGCCGTACTGCATCACGCCGCCGCCCCCGTCGCCGTCGTCCCGCACCACTGAACCCGGCGGGGAGGGGACCCATGCACGCAGTGGTCGCAGGGGCCGGTGGCCGGGTGCCCGCCCACCCCGGGCCGGACCGGTTCGAAGCGCCGCACGTGGGCACCCGGGTGGTCTCCGTTTCGCGCCCCCCGGCCCCGGTCAACGAATTCCTCGTCGACATGCGGCACGCGCCTGCCGCCGCCGAGTCCCCGGAAGGAAGGTGAGGATCATGGAGCTGCCCCTGGTCGTGGGTGTGGACGGATCCGAGGCCGGCCTGCGGGCCGTGGACTGGGCGACGGACGAGGCCGCCCTGCGCGGAGTCCCGCTGCGGCTCGTGTACGCCTCGCTGTGGGAGCGCTACGAGGGGCCGGCGCTCGCCGAGGGACTCGGCCGCTCCTGGGAGCAGGTGCGGGCCGAGGACATCGTGCACCTCGCCGCGAAGCGGGCCCACCGGCGCGACGTGGACGTCAAGATCTCCACCGACGTGCTGCCCGAGGAGCCGGTGGCCGCGCTGCTGCGCGAGGGCCGCAACGCCTGCGTGCTGGTGCTCGGATCCCGGGGCCGCAGCGGGATCGCCGAGCTCCTGCTCGGCTCGGTCGCCCTGGCGGTCGCCGCCCGCGCCGACTGCCCGGTCGTCGTGCTGCGCGGCAGCCACGACAACCGGGCGGTCATGGGGCGAGGACGGCGCATCGTGCTCGGGGTCGGCGGCGCCGAGCCCCGGGACTCGGCGCCGGTGCGCTTCGCCTTCGAGGAGGCGCAGGAGCGCAGGGTCCCCCTGGAGGCCGTACGGGCCTGGCGCTGCCCGGCGTACGGGAGCAGCGGCCATCCGCTCGTGTCCGGAGAGCCGGCCCGCCTCCACGAGCAGCGGGCGTCCGAGGCTCTGGACGCCGCACTGCGTGACACGGCGGAGTGCCACCCGTCGGTGCAGCTGCACCGGCGCACCGCCGAGGGCTCCGCGCGCAAGGTGCTGCTCGACGCGTCCGCCGAGGCCGACCTGCTCGTCGTCGGCGCCCGTCGCAGGCACGGCCAGTCCGGGCTCCAGCTCGGCCGGGTCGCCCACGCCGTGCTGCACCACGCGGACTGTCCCGTCGCCGTCGTACCGCACCAGGCATGACGGCCGTGTCCGGCACGAGGGTTCACCGGGCGGCAGCCGACGCGGGCCCGCAGGGCGTACCCGCGGCGGGCGCCCGGCTCCACCCGCCACCGCGAGGCGCCGGACGCTTTCGCGCTCCGGCGGACGCCCGCCACCGGCCGGTTCCGGTCGACCGGCGCCGTTCGGCCCACGAGGCGGACGCCGGACCCCACGCTGGACGTACCGCCGAGCGGCACGGTTGCCGCCCACCGGCCCGCACCTCCGACACCTCCGCCCGCTGACCCACGGAGTCACGATGACCAAGGCCGAACACCAGGACAGCACCGTACTGACCGACGCGGAGGTGCGGACCCTGGACGCCCACTGGCGGGCGGCCAACTACCTCGCCGTGGGCCAGATCTACCTCCTGGCCAACCCGTTGCTGACCGAGCCGCTGACTCCGGCGCACATCAAGCCGCGGCTGCTCGGCCACTGGGGCACCTCGCCCGGACTCAACCTCGTGTACACCCACCTCAACCGGGTGATCAAAGCCCGTGGTCTGGAGGCGCTGTGCGTTTGGGGACCCGGCCACGGCGGCCCCGCCGTGCTCGCGAACTCCTGGCTGGAGGGCAGCTACAGCGAGACCTACCCGGACGTCTCGCGGGACGCCCCGGGGATGGACCGGCTGTTCCGGCAGTTCTCGTTCCCCGGCGGTGTGCCCAGCCATGTCGCGCCGGAGACACCGGGTTCGATCCACGAGGGCGGCGAGCTGGGCTACTCGCTCGCGCACGCCTACGGAGCGGCCTTCGACAATCCCGGCCTGCTGGTCACCTGCGTCATCGGTGACGGCGAGGCGGAGACCGGCCCACTCGCCGCCTCCTGGCACTCCAACAAGTTCCTCGACCCGGTCCACGACGGCGCCGTCCTGCCGATCCTGCACCTCAACGGCTACAAGATCGCCAACCCGACCGTGCTGTCCCGCATCCCGGAGTCCGAACTCGACGAACTCCTGCGGGGCTACGGCCACGAACCGATCCACGTCACCAGCGACGACCCCCGCCAGGTCCACCGGGCCATGGCCGACGCCTTCGACCAGGCCCTGGACCGGATCGCGCTGCTCCAGCGCACCGCCCGCGAGGACGGCGTGAGCGAGCGGGCGCGCTGGCCCATGATCGTGCTGCGCACGCCGAAGGGATGGACCGGCCCCGGCGAGGTGGACGGCCTCCCGGTCGAGGGCACCTGGCGCGCCCACCAGGTGCCGCTGTCCAAGGTGCGCGAGAACCCCGACCACCTGCGGCAGTTGGAGACCTGGCTGCGCTCGTACCGGCCCGAGGAGCTCTTCGACGCCGACGGGCGGCCCGTCGCCGACGTCCTCGCCTGCATCCCCGACGGACCCCGCCGACTCGGTGCCACCCCGCACGCCAACGGCGGCCTCCTCGTGCGCGGCCTGCCGATCGCCCCGCTGGACCGCTTCGCGGTACCCGTCGACAAGCCGGGCGTCACCCTGCACGAACCCACCCGGATCCTCGGCGACCTGCTGGAACAGGTCATGCGGGACACCGCGGCCCGCCGCGACTTCCGGCTGGTGGGTCCCGACGAGACCGCCTCCAACCGGCTGCAGGCCGTCTTCGACGCCAGCGGCAAGGCGTGGCAGGCGCAGACCCTGCAGGTGGACGAACACCTCGACCACCACGGCCGGGTGATGGAGATCCTTTCCGAACACCTCTGCCAGGGCTGGCTGGAGGGCTATCTGCTGACCGGCCGGCACGGCCTGTTCTCCTGCTACGAGGCCTTCGTGCACATCGTGGACTCGATGGTCAACCAGCACATCAAGTGGTTGAAGACGTCGCGCGAGCTGGCCTGGCGCGCGCCGATCCCCTCCCTCAACTACCTGCTCACCTCGCACGTGTGGCGCCAGGACCACAACGGCTTCTCCCACCAGGACCCGGGGTTCGTGGACCACGTCCTCAACAAGAGCCCCGACGTCGTGCGGGTCTATCTCCCGCCGGACGCCAACACCCTGCTCTCCGTGGCGGACCATGCGCTGCGCAGCCGCGACTACGTCAACGTGATCGTCGCCGGCAAGCAGCCCTGCTTCGACTGGCTCACCCTGGACCAGGCCCGCGCCCACTGCGCCCGGGGCGCCGGCATCTGGGAGTGGGCGGGCTCCGCGAACGGCGACCGCGAACCGGACGTCGTCCTCGCCTGCGCGGGCGACGTGCCCACCCAGGAGATCCTCGCCGCGTCCGACCTGCTCCGGCGGCATCTGCCCGAGCTGGCGGTCCGCGTGGTCAACGTCGTCGACATGACCCGCCTGATGCCCCGCGAGGAACACCCGCACGGCATGCCCGACTTCGAGTACGACGGCCTGTTCACCAAGGACAAGCCGGTCATCTTCGCTTACCACGGCTATCCGTGGCTCATCCACCGCCTCGCCTACCGCCGCACCGGCCACGCCAACCTCCACGTCCGCGGCTACAAGGAGATGGGCACCACGACCACACCCTTCGACATGGTGGTCCGCAACGACCTGGACCGCTACCGGCTCGTCATGGACGTCATCGACCGGGTGCCGGGGCTGGCCGTCCGCGCCGCCGCCGTTCGCCAGCGGATGGCCGACGTCCGCACCCGCCACCACGCCTGGATCCGCGAGCACGGCACCGACCTGCCCGAGGTCGCCGACTGGTCCTGGAACGGCTGACCCCGACCACCCCGTCCCCGGTGAAGGAGTGACCGACGACCGATGAGTGCCGATGGGATCGACATGCCTGCCGTACCTCCCGCGCTCGGGGGCACGGCAGGCGTGCGGGCACATCACTGGATCTGGGAGTACGAGGGGTACGAACCGGCGGACGAGCGGTTGCGCGAGTCGCTGTGCACGCTCGGGAACGGCTACTTCGCGACCAGGGGTGCGGCCCCCGAATGCGCGGCGGACGCCGTGCACTACCCGGGCACCTACGCGGCCGGGTGCTACAACCGGCTCACCTCGGACGTGGCGGGACACCAGGTCGAGAACGAGGACATGGTCAACCTGCCCAACTGGCTGCCGCTGCGCTTCCGCACCGGCTCCGGGACCTGGCTCACGCCGGACTCCCACCCCGTCCTCGACCACCGCCAGGCCCTCGACCTGAGCTCCGGCACCCTGGAGCGGACCGTGCGCTACGAGGACGAGGAGGGCCGGTCCCTCGTCGTGCGGCAGGTACGCCTCGTCCACATGGCGGACCCTCATGTGGCGGCGCTGCGCACCGAGTTGACCGCGCACGGCTGGTCCGGGGAGGTGGAGGTCGAGTCGGCGCTGGACGGGACGGTCGCCAACAACGGTGTCGACCGCTACCGTTCACTGGCCTCGCGGCACCTCACCCATCTGCACACGGGGGCGTCGGGGTCCGACAGGGTCTGGCTGTCCTGTCGTACCAGCACCTCGGAGGTGCGGATCGGCCTCGCGGCACGCACCCTCGTGGACACGCCCGTCGCGAGCAGTGCCGCCCACGGGCGGGGACGGGCGGCGCAGCTGCTGAGGATCCCCCTGACCGACGGCTCCACGGTGACCGTGGACAAGACGGTCGCCCTGCACACCTCGCGTGACTCCGCGATCAGCGATCCCCTGCACGCCGCCCTTGACCGGGTCGGCCGGGCCCCCTCCTTCGAAGCGCTGCTGGCCTCGCACCGCACGGCCTGGAGCCAGCTGTGGCGCAACGCCGAACTGGACGTGCCGAACAGCGCCGGGCCCGTCCTGCGGCTGCACCTGTTCCACGTGCTGCAGACCCTGTCCCCGCACACCGCCGACCTGGACGTCGGCGTGCCGGCCCGCGGACTGCACGGGGAGGCCTACCGGGGACACGTCTTCTGGGACGAGCTGTTCGTGCTGCCCTACCTCAACCTGCACTTCCCCGAGGTGTCCAGAGCCCTGCTCGGCTATCGCCACCGGCGCCTGGAAAAGGCCCGGCTCGCGGCCCGCGACGCCGGGCACACCGGCGCGATGTACCCGTGGCAGAGCGGAAGCGACGGACGGGAGGAGACGCAGCAACTGCACCTCAACCCGCGCTCCGGGCGCTGGCTGCCGGACTACTCCCGGCTCCAGCACCACGTCGGCTCGGCCGTCGCCTACAACGTGTGGCAGTACTGCGAGGCCACCGGGGACACGGAGTTCCTGCACACCAGGGGCGCCGAGATGCTGACGCAGATCGCCCGCTTCTGGGCCGGCTTCGCGACGTACGACAGCACCCTGGGCAGGTACCGCATCCGCGGCGTCGTCGGCCCCGACGAGTACCACGACGGCTACCCCGGCGCCTCGCTGCCCGGCCTGGACGACAACGCCTACACCAACGTCACGGCGGCCTGGGTACTCACCCGGACCCTGGACGTCCTGCGCGGGCTGCCGGAACCCCGCCGCCGCGACCTCTTCGAGCGCACGGCCTTCGACGACGGCGAGTTCGACGCCTGGGAGGACATCTCCCGGAAGCTGTACGTCCCCTTCCACGCCGGGGTCATCAGCCAGTTCGAGGGCTACGGGGCGCTCCAGGAGCTCGACTGGGCGGCCTACCGGGCCCGTTACGGCGACATCAGACGGCTCGACCGGATCCTGGAGGCGGAGGACGACACCGTCAACCGCTACCAGGCGTCCAAGCAGGCCGACGTGCTGATGCTGGGCTACCTGTTCTCGCCCGCGGAACTGCGCGAGCTGTTCGGCAGGCTCGGGTACGACCTGGACGACGGCCTCTGGCAGCGCACCGTCGAGCACTACCTGCACCGCACCAGCCACGGCTCGACGCTGAGCAGCCTGGTGCACGGCTGGGTGCTGGCCCGTGCCCGGCGCGCCGACGCGTGGACCTACGTGCACGAGGCGCTGGCCGGGGACATCGCCGACCTGCAGGGCGGCACCACCGGCGAGGGCATCCACCTGGGTGCCATGGCCGGCACCCTGGACCTCGTGCAGCGCGGTCTGACCGGACTGGAGACCCGCGGCGGCGCCCTGCGGCTCGACCCCGTGCCGCTGCCGGAGCTGTCCGAGTACGGCTTCTCCGTCCGCTACCGGGGCCACTGGGGCGTACGGCTGCTGCTCAGCGCGGGCAAGCTGGAGATCTCCGTGCCGGACTCCGACGAGGATCCGATCGACATCGCCCTGGCGGACCGGACCGTGTCCCTGGCTCCGGGGGAGTCCTGCACCCTCTTCCTGCCGGACCACCGCTGACCGCTCACGACGGGACCACGGCCACCGGGCACGCGGTGTGCGTCAGCACGGCGTACAGCACCGCACCGAGGGCGGTGCCGCGGCGGCCCACCACCAGCAGCCCGGCGGCGGCCGAGGCCTCCACGAGGGCGGCCGCCGGCGTCTTCAGCCGGACGTCCGGCTGCACGTCCACGGACGGATGCTTCTCCCGCCACGGCCGCAGCGCGTCCGACAGCAGTTGGCTCTCCTGGTCCTCCCAGGCGCCCCAGTCCTCCTCCGGCACCGCATAGGGCATCCCCTCGGCGCCGGGGGAGGGGAACCGCCACGCGTGGACCGCCCGCAACCGGGCGCGGCGCCGCTCCGCCGCCTCGAAGGCGAAGGCCACCGCTGCGCCGGCCGGGTCCCGGGCATCGACTCCTACCGTCACCCGGTGGTACCGCCGCACACCCCAGGGGCGAGCCGCGCCGTCGGGCACCAGCACCACGGGACCGGCCGCCGACGCGGCGACGTCGTGCGCCACGGAGCCGACGGCGAGCCCGGCGAAGCCTCCCGCACCGCGCGTCCCGAGCACCGTCAGGTCGGCCCCGGCGGCGAGCGACCGCAGCGTGGGCACGACGGCCCCCGTCCGGCCGGCGCCTTCCACGCGCAGCTCCGGGTGGAGTTCCGTCAGCTGCTCCGCCCACCGGCCCGGCGTACGGCCGAGGAGGTCGGGCCAGGTGGCCGGCACGTCCTCACCCGGTGCCGGCGCGACGTGCACGAGGCGGAGGGGCCGACGGCTCAGCAGCGCCTCGCCGACCGCCCAGTCGACCGCCGCGCGGCTGCGCGCCGAGCCGTCGACCCCGACAACGATCCCATGCCCCATGGCAGTTCACCCTCCAGGCAGACGGAAGCCTCGCACCCAGGGTCTCCGGTACGGCCGCCCGTTCCCATGGGCCGGACGGACCACGGGCGGGCCGGGCGGCCCCGCGGGCGGGCGCGTCCGGCGCGTGGTCACCGGGGCCGCCGACGGGCCCGGCCCGGCGAGGTGCCGATGGCCGCGGCCGGGCCGGGCCGGGCCGATGACTTTCCGGGGCGCCGGGAGTCCTATGAGGGAACGCGGAAGAACCGCCTGTCCCGAAGAGAAGAGGACCGCTCATGGCCTTCACACACGTTCTCGCGGTCGCCCCGGTGACGGACATCGAGTCGGCGGTCGCCTGGTACGAGCGGCTGCTCGGCCGCCCCGCCGACACGCGTCCGATGCCGGGACTCGCCGACTGGCACATGTCCCCCTCGGCCTGGCTCCAGGTCTTCCGGTCTCCCGAGCACGCCGGAGGCACCCTGCTGAACCTGGTGGTCGACGACCTCGACAAAGCGCTGGCGGACCTCGCCGGACGCGGCATCACGGCCGGCGACATCCAGCCGGGCGGCGCTCGGGTCCGGTTCGCCGCCGTCCACGACCCCGACGGCAACCGGGTCACCCTCATCGAGAACCCGGTGGCCTAGGGGGTGATCCGAACGACCCCTCTCGGGGGATGTCGTTCGGCCCGGACAGCCGTGACAGGGCCCCGCGCCCCGGCGACAACTAGAGTGGCGTCATGGGGGACATCCGACCGACCTCACACTTCCACGCCGGAAACATCGACACGGCGGCGGTGGCCCGGCTGGTCTCGGCGCTGGACGCCCAGGACGCCAGTGACGGGGTGCGCCGGCTGCGCGCGTGGGCCCACGCGGCGGTGGCGGCGCGGCCCGGCGAGCGCGCCCTGGACGTCGGTTGCGGCACCGGACCGCAGACACGGGCGCTGGCCTCGGCGGTGACCGCGGACGGAGACGCGGTCGGCATCGAGCCCAACCCGGGGCTGCGCACGGTCGCCGAACAGCGGGCCGCGGCGGCCGGGAGCACCGCCCGGTTCACCGACGGCGACGCCTCGGAACTGGAGGCCGGCGACGCCTCGGTGGACGTCGTCTGGTGCGAGCGCGTGCTCCAGCACCTCTCGGAGCCCCAGCGGGCGGTCGACGAGTTCGCCCGCGTCCTGCGGCCCGGCGGCCGGGTCGTCCTGCTGGACACCGACTGGGCGACCACGCTCCTGTATCCCGGTGACCCCGACACCGTCGCGGCACTGACCTCCGGGGCGCTCGCCGCGGCCGCCGCCCCGTATGCCGGACGCCGTCTCCTCGCATGGCTCTCCGCCGCGGGACTGGTGATCGACGACCGCGGGTCACAGGCACTGCTCCAGGACCACACGACGGTGGCGTGGCCCCTGATCCGCATGCTCGCCGAGTCGGCCGTGCGCCGTGAACTGATCACCGAGGTCCAGCGGGACCGGTTGTACGCCGACCTCGGCGAGGCCGCCGAACGGGGAGCCCTGCACATGTCCGTGACGATGTTCGCGGTCGCCGCCCACCGTCCGGCCTGACCGGCCGCGGGCCAGCGTCCGCACCGCCCCGGGGCGGCGCGGACGGACCGACCGGCAGGCCCTAACGAGGCGCTTCGGGCGTGCCCGCGCGGCGCTGCACGGCCGCCTCGACCTCCGTGCGTTCCTGGCCCGTGGCCTTGGCGTACTCGGCCGCCGCGGCCTGCACGTCCCGGGTGAGGTCGCGCCAGGCGCGCCACGCGGTCTCGTACGTCTCCGTCTGCCGAGCCGTCCAGCCTCCCTGCTGCGTGGGGGCCCCGAAGCTGTCCCGCAGCTCCAGGACCTTCGCGTGCGCCTCGTCGGCTACCTGCTGCTTCTCGACCAGTTCGTCGAAGGTGTCTGCCACAGCGACGGATCTTAGGCGCGCGATCGCAAAGGCCCGCCGCGACACGTGGTGCGTTCGCGCGGTGTCATCAGGGTGCCCGTGCCCCTGCATGCGCCGGACGGCCCCTCCGGGATCGCCGTGGCCGCGCCTCGCGGGTTTGCTCCCCGGAAACGGCCGGGCACACGGGACGGGCCGCCAGCCGGTCGAACGCGGAGGTTGTCCGCCTCGCAGCGTTGGAGGTCCGTTCTCCGGCCCGGCCGCCCGGCCGCCCGGGGAGTCGGCTCAGGCGCCGTGCGCCCGGTGCGCCGTCCCTTCCGCCGCGAGGAGAGCCTCCCTGCCGATGAGGGCGGTGGACCCGGGAGCGGTGCAGGCGTACGCGCCCGCCACCGCACCCAGCCGGGCGCAGCCCAGCACGTCCCGGCCGGCGAGCCAGCCGTAGAGGAAGCCGCTGACGTACGCGTCTCCCGCGCCGTTGGAGTCCACCACCGGCGTCGGCGGGGCGACGGCCGGCACATGGTGCGGGCCGGTACCGCCGTCCCGGGTCAGGACGTAGGAGCCCTCTGCACCGGCCGTGGCGACGACGGTGTGGGCGCGACCGGCACGCAGGATCTCCCGCATGAGCGCCGGGGTGCCCGCTCCGGCGCCCGCCGCACTGAGGAAGACGAGGTCGGAGCGGAGCGCGAAATCCCGGTGGTGGTCGGCCAGCCCGTCCCAGTCGTGCAGGTCGGTGGAGACGGGGACGCCCAGGTCCTCGATGTCGTCGTACAGGAAGCGGGTGAAGTTCATGATGGACAGATGGACGTGGCGGGTGTGCCGCAGGCGGGGGAGGTAGAAGTCCCGCGGCATCCGCAGGTCCTCCGGGTCGCGGGAGTCGTAGAAGGACATCCGCCGGCCGGTGGCGTCGACCAGGTTCACCGCGCGGCGGGTGCCGGCGGGCGAGATCAGTGGGAAGAAGTCGACGTCCCCCTCGGCGAGGCGCTCGCGTACCAGTGCGCCGGTCCGGTCGTCGCCGATGCAGTCGAGGAAGCCCACCTCCAGGCCGAGCGCCCGGGTGCCCAGTGCCACGTTGCTGCCCGTGTGGCCGGGCCATTCCGCGATCGGGCCGACATGGACCGAGTCCGCCAGGGGCACCGGCAGGGAGTCGACGCGGACGACGGTGTCCACCCCGCTGCCGCCGACCACCAACACGTCGTATCCCGCCTGCTGTTGCCTCACCGATCCGCCTCTCCGCTCCCCGCCGGGCCCCAGTATGGCGGGCGTCGCCCGGGGCCCTCGGCGTCGGCATGGCCGATCGCGCGGCACTGTGGGCGGAGTCGAAGGACGACTGCGCGGGGTTGTCGGGACGCACGAGCCGTGGCCGGATAGAACCTGTACACCGTCCGCACTACGGGAGGCCATGATGATCGTCCCCTTCGGGGCCCGTGATTTTCTGGACCGCGCCACCACCGTGTACGCCGACCGGACCGGCATCGTCGACGAACCGGACCAGCCGGCGAAGCCGTGGGACGGACTGACGTACCGACGCGTCGGGGAGCTGGCGCGGGCCCAGGCCGCCGGGCTGGACGCGCTGGGCGTCCCGCACGGGGCACGGGTGGCGGTGGTCTCGCCCAACAGCGCGCGGCTGCTCACCTCGTTCTTCGGTGTCGGCGGACACGGCCGGGTGCTGGTCCCGGTCAACTTCCGGCTCACGGCGGAGGAGGTGGGCTACATCGTCGACCACTCCGGCGCGAGCGTGCTCCTCGTCGACCCCGAACTGACCGACCGTCTCGCCGGGGTGGACTGCAAGCACCGGTTCGTCCTCGGCGCCGAGTCCGATGCGGAGCTCTACCGGTTCGGCACCGAGCCCAAGCCCTGGCAGGCGGACGAGAACGCCACCGCCACCATCAACTACACCAGCGGTACGACGGCCCGGCCCAAGGGCGTGCAGATCACCCATCGCAACATCTGGGTCAACGCGGTCACCTTCGCGCTGCACGCCGGCGTCACGGACCGGGACGTCTATCTGCACACGCTGCCGATGTTCCACGCCAACGGTTGGGGGATGCCGTTCGCGATGGCGGCCCTGGGCGTGCCGCAGATCGTGCTGCGCAAGGTGGACGGGGCCGAGATCCTGCGCCGGGTCGCCGAGCACGGGGTGACGGTGATGTGCGCGGCCCCCGCGGTCGTCAACGCGGTGCTCGCCGCCGCCCGGTCCTGGGACGGCGAGATCCCCGGCCGGGACCGGGTGCGGATCATCGTCGCCGGAGCGCCGCCGCCCACGAAGACGGTCGCCCGCGTGGAGGCCGAGCTGGGCTGGGAGTTCATCCAGATCTACGGTCTCACCGAGACCTCACCGCTGCTCACGATCAACCGCTCCCGCGCCGAGTGGGACGGCCTGGACACCCAGGAGCGTGCCGAGAAGCTGGTGCGGGCCGGTGCTCCCGCGCTGGGCGTCACCCTCCGCACGGACGACGAGGGTGAGATCCTCGCCCGCTCGAACGTGGTCCTGGAGGGCTACTGGGAGCAGCCCGAGGAGACCGCGCAGGCACTGGCCGGCGGCTGGTTCCACACCGGGGACGGCGGGTCGATCGGCGAGGACGGCCATCTGGCGATCAGCGACCGCAAGAAGGACGTGATCATCACCGGTGGGGAGAACGTCTCCTCGATCGAGGTGGAGGACGCCCTCTTCAGCCATCCCGCCGTCGCCGAGGTCGCGGTCATCGGTGTGCCGCACGAGAGGTGGGGCGAGACCATCAAGGCGCTGGTGGTTCTCGCCCCCGACGCCCGGGCGACGGAGGAGGAGCTGATCGCCCACTGCAAGGAGCGCCTTGCCGGGTACAAGGCGCCCACCTCCGTGGAGTTCCGCGGTGAGCTCGCCCGTACGGCGACCGGCAAGCTGCAGAAGTACAAGCTGCGTGAGCCGTACTGGAAGGGGCGCGAACGCGGGGTCAACTGACGTGACCGGAGCGGGAGTCGACGTCCCGGCCCGGCGTTCGCGAGCCCGCCGCCGGCCGCGTGCCGGGTCGGCCGCGCGCCGGACCGGTCGGCGGGCTTCGCCCTCCCGCCCCACGGTCCGCGGCGGTACCTTCACGTTGTGTACATGCCCACTTTGCCCCGGGTGACGCCCGGGGGCAGCCGCCCGCTTCCAAGATCGCGAAGTCGAGTCTCCTCGGCTGTCATGCTCTTGACGATAGGGAGTTGTCGCGTGACCAGGTCCCGGCCCATCCGTCCGGTCTTCCTCGCCCTGTCCACCGTGTTCGTCGCCTTCGGCGCGACCCTGCCCGCCCAGGCGGACGCCGGCGGGGGCACGCTGCCCGCGATCAAGCCGACGGCGGAGACACCCGCGCTCTACGACGACGAGGCCGGGGGCGACGCCAACGCCGACGACCCCGCCATCTGGCGCAACGACGCCCGGCCGGCCCGAAGTCTGGTCATCGCCACCGCCAAACAGGGCGGGCTGCGCGTCTACGACCTCGATGCCCGCGTCGTGCAGTCCATCGCCGCGCCCCCGGCGCAGTCACCCGACGACGCCCCGGGGCGCTTCAACAACGTCGACCTCGTCCACGGCCTGAAGCTCTCCTCCGGCCGCGCCGACATCGCCGTCACCAGCGACCGCGGACACGACCGGCTCCGGTTCTACCGCATCGACCGCGACGCGCCCGGCGGTCCCCTCCGCGACGTCACCGACCCGGACGCCCCGCCCGTGTTCTCCGCCGACCAGGCCGAGATCAACGACCAGCGGACGGCGTACGGCCTGGCCACCTGGACCGACCGCAGGACCGGGCGCTCCTACGCCCTCGTCAGCCGCCGGGAGCGCACCTCCGTCGCCCTGCTGGAACTCACCCCGAAGGCGGGCGGCACCGTCGGCTACCGCACGGTGCGCACCCTGGACCTGCCGTCGTCCTTCCGGCTGCCCGACGGCACCTCCTGGTCGCCCTGCGCGGAGCCCGGGGAACTGCCCCAGGTCGAGGGCATGGTCGTGGACCCCGCCGACGGCACGCTGTACGCGGGTCAGGAGGACGTCGGCATCTGGCGTGTGCCCGCCGACCTCACCGGAACCCCGGTCCTCGTCGAGAAGGTCCGCGAGTACGGCGTACCCGGCACCTACGACGAGGCGACCGAGGAGTGCGCGGCCGGCGCCGACCCCGGTTTCGGCGGCAAGCACCTGGCCGCGGACGTCGAGGGTCTGACGCTGCTGACCGAGTCCGGCGGCGACGGCCATCTCCTCGCGTCGAGCCAGGGCGACAACACCTTCGCCGCCTACGACCGCGAGGTGAGTGACGACAACGAGTACGAGGGCGGCTTCCGGGTCACCGCGGCCTCGGCTCGGCTCGACGGCTCCGAGCAGTGCGACGGCGCCGCCGTGCTCAACGCGTCCCTCGGCTCGAAGTACCCGAACGGCCTGCTGGTCGTCCAGGACGGTGAGGAGACGCCGGCCGACGGCGAACGCGAGGCCACCGGGTTCAAGTTCGTCGACCTCGGCAGGGTCGAGGACAGCCTCGACGACTGAGACCCGGTCCGGACCGTCGTCCGTCGGGCACCCCGGTCCGGACCGGCGTCGTCCGTAGGACGCTCCGCGTCCGGACCGGCGCCGTTCGTCAGACCGCCCGGCCCGAGCGCGCCGTCCAGCGTCCGCCGTGGCGGCCCACCTCGATCGGCCGGCCGAAACAGGCCGTCATCATGGCTCCGGTCAGTACGTCGGCGACCGGGCCGGACGCCTGGAGCCGCCCCTCGCGCAGCAGAAGGGCGTGCCCGATCGCGGGGGACAGCTCCTCCAGATGGTGGGTGACGGTGATCGTGGCGAGCTCGGGGCGGCCGGCGGCGAGCCGGTGCATCGAGTCGATCAGGTCCTCGCGGGAGGGCAGATCCAGCGCGTTGAACGGCTCGTCGAGGAGCAGCAACGCGGGGTCGGCCATGAGCGCTCGGGCGATGAGGAGGCGCGCCCGCTGCCCTCCGGAGCACACCCCGTAGGGGCGCTCGGCGAGTTCCTTGACCTCCAGCTCGGCCAGCAGCGCATGCGCCCGGTCGCGGACCCCGGCGTCGTAGGTCCGCCACAGCGGCTGCACCGTGCCGCTGTGCCCGGTGAGCACCACGGTCAGCCCCGTGGCGTCCTGCGGTACGCGCTGCGCCATGGACACCAGGCCGATGCGGGCGCGCAGTGCGCGCACGTCGACCCGCCCGAGGCGGTGCCCCAGCACCTCGACGGTGCCGGCGGTGGGATGCATCGCAGCGCCGATCAGCCGCAGCAGGGTGGTCTTGCCGGCACCGTTCGCTCCGAGCAGCGCCCAGTGCTCCCCGGAGCGCACCTGCCAGTCGATGCCGTCGAGGATGGCCTGGTCCGTGGTGAGACGGCGGACGCTCACCCCGTCGAGGGCGGCGACGATCCGCCCGCCGTCCGTCTTCTCCGCACGCACCGTCCGGCCTCCCCGTCATGTTCCAGCGGTCGTCCACGGCGGCCGGCGAGCGGCAGCCCCCGCGGGTGGAATCCCCGCCGCAGAGGGTAGCTGTGTCCTGCATGCACTTGTCGGAGTGCCCGCTCTCCGGACGGAGGCCGCTTCCGGCGCCGGGAAGAGCACGGCGGGCGCCTCCCCCCACCCGTCGCTACGATGGACGTGATCTTCGCGCGCCCGCCCGGCCCGCGGACGAGGGGGCCCACCGGACGTCAGGAGGCCGCCGTGAACACCCTTGCGGTGAAGTCCGCGCAGCTGGCGGGAGGGCCCCTGCTGCCCTATGCCGAGGCAGGCCGTCCCGAGGGAATCCCCGTCGTCCTGGTGCACGGTGTGGGGGACTCCTGGTGGACGTTCGAACCCCTGCTCAGGCAGCTCCCCGCCGCCCTGCACGCCTTCGCCCCCACCCAACGGGGACACGGAGACGCCGAGCGGCCCGAGGACGGCTACCTCCCGGAGGACTTTGCCCGCGACCTCGTCCTGTTCCTCGACGCCGTCGGGATCGACCGCGCGGTCCTGGTCGGCGCGTCGAGCGGCGGTGTCCCCGCGCGGATGGTCGCGGGCAGCCACCCGGACCGCGTCGCGGGGCTGGTGCTGATGGGCGTGCCGGCCACGCTCGACGACAAGCCGGGCGCCGCGCGGCTGTGGGAGACGGTCCGGGAACTGCGGGACCCGGTGCCGCGCTCCTTCGTCGAGGACCTGCTGGGCGGCATGGTCGCCCGTCCCGTCGGACGCGGACTCATGGCGACGATGACCGAGGAGTGCCTCAAGCCACCCGCGCGGGTCTGGCGCGAGACCCTGCGCGGACTGCTGGAGACGGACCTGGCGGCCACCCTCCGGGGCATCCTCGTACCGACCCTGCTGCTCTGGGGCGACCAGGACGCCTACCTTCCCCGTGCCGACCAGCAAGTGGTCCTGGACTCGATTCTCGGTTCGACGCTGGTGGTCCACGAGGGCTCCGGCCACCTCCTGTACTGGGAGCAGCCCGAGCGCGTCGTCCAGGACCTGGCCGGTTTCGCCGTCCGGGTCATGCCCCCCGGCCCGTCCGGCGGGGTTCCGCCGGACGGCGGGAGGCCGGGAAGCGGCGGCCCGGACTCCGGATGACGTCATGATCAGGTCGACGTGTAATGAATGAGTCGACGGCGTCTTCTCAGGGGAGCAGCCCATGCCCGCCACCCGTTCCACCGCAGAGGACACCGGGGCACGGGCCGGGAGGCTGCATCGGTTGGGAGCGTGGTGCGCCCGGCACTTCGCCGTCGTCATCGTGGCCTGGCTGGTCGCCGTCGTCGCCCTGCAGGTGGCCGATCGCTCGTTCGGCGGAGAGTACTCGGACAATTTCTCGCTGTCCGGCGTGCAGTCGCAGGAAGGCCTGGACGTACTCCAGGAACACGACCCGGCGGCCGGCGGCTACAGCAGCCAGATCGTCCTGCGCGACACGAAGACGCCGCTGACGTCGCTGAGTTCACCGATGGGCCAGACCGTCACGGCCCTGGAGAAGCTGCCCCACGTGCTGTCGGCGCAGAACCCGCTCCCGCCCCCCGGCTCCACCCCGCCCCCCACGTCCCAGCAGAACGTGGGCCCGCTGTCCGGCGACGGCAAGACCGCCTACATCACCGTCCGTTTCGACGTCCAGCCGTCGACCCTCGGGGACTCGTACCTGCATGGCGTCGACAGCGCCGTCCAGCCCCTGCGGGCGGCGGGCGTCGGCGTCGACTACGGCGGACCGCTCGGTGAGCTGGCCAGACCGGCACCCGACGACCGGATCAGCGAACTGATCGGGTTCGCGGTCGCGATCGTCGTCCTGCTGGTGGGCTTCGGCAGTGTCCTGGCGGCCGGCATCCCCCTGCTGACCGCCCTGATCAGCGTGGTCGGAGGCCTGGCCTGCCTCGGACTGCTGGCCGCCGCCTTCACCTTCGCCACGGTGTCGCCGACACTGGCCACCATGATCGGCCTGGGCGTGGGCATCGACTACGCCCTCTTCCTGATCACCCGTCATCGGCAGATCCTCATGGACGGCGCCGACCCCGTCCACGCCGCGGGGCGGGCCACCGCCACGAGCGGCCGGGCCGTCCTCGTCTCCGGCTGCACCGTGATCATCGCCCTCGCCGGACTCTCCGTGTCCGGCGTCGGCTTCATCGCCAAACTCGGGGTCGCGGCGGCCGTCACCGTCGTCTCGGCGGTCTTGGGCGCCCTGACCCTCGTCCCGGCCCTGCTCGGGCTCATCGGCCGCAACATCGACCGCTTCCGGGTGCGCCACCCCGTCGCGGAGACCGAGGCCGCCGAGGGGGAGCCGGCCCAGGGCACCTGGCACCGCTACGCCGAGCGGGTGCACCGGCGCCCCTGGTGGTTCCTGGCCGGCGGCACCCTCGTGGTGCTCGTGCTGGCCATCCCCCTGCTGTCCATCCAGCTCGGCCACATCGGCGACGGCGCGGACCCGAAGTCCTTCACCGACCGACGCGCCTTCGACACCATGGCGCAGGCCTTCGGGCCCGGCTCCAACGGGCCGCTCACCATCGTCATCGACCAGACGGACGTACCCGGCGACCAGCGCTCGGCACTGGCGTCGCAGGCGCAGAAGTCGCTCGACGACGTCCAGGGCGCGGCCACGACCACGAAGCTGACGGCCACCAAGGACGGCGACGTCCTGGTCGGCACCGTGTTCTCCAAGGAGGCGCCGCAGAGTTCGGTGACCACCGACCTGACGAACCGGCTGGTCGACGACACCCTGCCGCAGGCCGTGTCCGGGACCAAGGCCAAGGGCTACGTCACCGGAACCACCGCCGCCCAGGTCGACTTCCGGGACATCGTCGCGAGCCGCCTCGCTCTGATCATCGCCGTCGTGGTCGCGCTGGCCTTCCTCGTCATCCTCGTCGTCTTCCGCGGCCTGCTGGTCGCGGTCAAGGCGGCCGTCCTCAACGTGCTGTCCATCGCCGCCTCCTACGGCGTCGTCGTCGCCGTCTTCCAGTGGGGCTGGGGCGGCCCCGCGCTGGGCGTGTCGGGCACGGTGCCCATCGAGAGCTACGTGCCCATGATGATGTTCGCGATCATCTTCGGACTGAGCATGGACTACGAGATCTTCCTGCTCTCGCGCGTCCACGAGGCCTGGCTGCGCACCGGGGACGCGGGGGCGAGCGTGGCGCACGCCCTGGAGATCACCGCCCGCGTCATCACGTGCGCTGCGCTGATCATGGTGAGTGTCTTCGCCGCGTTCATCGTCAGCGACAACATCGTGGTCAAGATGCTCGGTCTCGGGCTGGCCGTGAGCGTGCTGATCGACGCGACCGTGGTCAGGCTGCTGCTGGTGCCGGCCGTGATGACACTCCTGGGCAGCCGCGCCTGGTGGACGCCGCGCTGGCTGGACCGGGTGCTGCCGCACATCGACGCGGAGGGCGAACACGGCTGACGGGCGGCCCCGCCGACCGGAGACGGACGGCCCGGCGGACGGGCCCCGTCGCCCCCGGGGAGGCCTTCGCCGTTCCTTCCCGACGTACGGCAATCCCGAGGGGCCTCGGCTTCGCCGCCGTGCCGACGGACCTCGGTCACGGACCTCTCCCGGCGCCCTGCGATGATCGAACGCAGCTCATGGCCGCAGCCGTTCGCCACCGTCGGACGGGGCCGCACCCACCGCCGGGCGGCGGTCGGTCGCGGCATCGCGGCCCCGTCCCGTGAGGAGTCCCTGGTGACGTACGACGTCGACGCACTGCGTGCGCAGTTCCCCGCCCTGAGCGCCGGCACCGCGCACTTCGACGGACCCGGCGGCACCCAGACCCCCACCGCGGTGATCACCGCCATCGCCGACGCGCTCGCGCGTCCCCTGTCGATCCGCGGGACCACCGTGCCCGGTGAGGTGAACGCCGAGACGGCCGTGCGGGAGTTCCGGCAGTCCATGGCGGACCTGCTGGGTGCCGAGTCCTCCGGGATCGTTCACGGGCGCAGTGCCACGCACCTGACGTACGACTTCGCCCGCATGCTGGCCGCGACCTGGGAACCGGGCGACGAGGTCGTGGTCAGCCGCCTGGACCACGACGCCAACATCCGCCCGTGGATCCAGGCCGCGGAGCGCGCCGGTGCCGTGGTGCGGTGGGCCGACTTCGATCCCGCCACCGGCGAACTGCCCGCGTCCGCCGTCGGCGACCTGCTCTCCGAGCGGACCCGGCTCGTGGCGGTCACGGCGGCCTCCAACCTGATCGGCACCCGTCCGGCCGTCGCGGAGATCTCCCGCCTGGCCCACGCGGCCGGCGCGCTCCTGTACGTCGACGGCGTCCACCACGCCGCCCACGACTTCGTGGACGTCACGGAACTGGGCGCGGACTTCTACGTCTGCTCGCCCTACAAGTTCTTCGGCCCGCACCACGGAGTGCTCGCCGCCCGTCCGGGCCTGCTGGAGACCCTGCGCCCGGACAAGCTCCTGCCCTCCACGGACGTGGTCCCCGAGCGTTTCGAGCTGGGCACCCTGCCCTACGAGGTCCTCGCCGGCACGCGCGCCGCCGTCGACGTCCTCGCGGGGCTCGCTCCCGCCACCACGGGCACGCGACGGGAGCGACTGCGGGCCGCGTTCGACGCCGTGGAGGTGCACGAGACGGCGCTGCGGCGGCGGACGGAGGACGGGCTCGCGCGGCTGGAGGGCGTCACCCTCCACTCCCGGGCCGCCGACCGGACGCCGACCCTGCTCGTCACCTTCGACGGCCGGCGCCCCGCGGACGCGTACCGCTTCCTCGCGGGAGTGGGCGTCCACGCGCCCGCCGGGTCCTTCTACGCGCTGGAGGCGTCGCGCCACCTGGGGCTGGGCGAGGCGGGCGGCCTGCGCATCGGCCTGTCGCCGTACAGCGACACGGGAGACGTCGACCGCCTCCTGGAGGGGCTGAGCGACTTCCTCGGGTCGTGAGGGGGAGGCCGGCCGAAGTCGTGAGGGCCGCGACCGCCCGCAGGCGGTAATCGGGGGTACCAGCATCCCAGCGGTGCACCCACAGGAGGACGCGTGACTCTGCGCACGAGCGCGACACAGATGCCGGCATGGACGCGGGCGAGGGCGGTCTGGCCGACCGCCCTGCGCAAGGTGCCCGCGGCCATGTGGAACGACAACGTCTCGGACTGGGCGGCGGCGCTGACGTACTACGCCGTGCTCGCCCTGGTGCCCGCGCTGCTGGTGACCGTCTCGCTCATCGGCCTGGTCGGTCCGGACCTGACGGACCGGCTCATCGAGCACGTCACGGCGTGGGCCCCCGCGGAGTCCGGCGCCCAACTGCACGGCGCGTTGCGGCACATGGCGGACGAACGCTCCGCCGCCCTGACGGTGGTGGTGGCGGGCGGCATCGCCTCGCTGTGGTCCGCCTCCAGCTACCTCGCCGTCTTCCGGCGCGCGCTGCACACCATGCACGGCATCCCGGACCAGCGGCCCCTCTGGCGCAGGATCCACCGGATCGTGCTGACCGCCCTGGCTCTGCTCACCCTGCTGGTGGCGAGCGCGTTCGCCCTGGTGCTCACCGGGCCGCTCGCCGAGGGGCTCGCCGAGCGCAGCGGCGCGGGGCGGACCGGCGAGGCCACCTGGTTCCTGCTGCGGTGGCCCGCGCTGGTGTGTCTGGTGGCACTGCTGGTCGTGGTGCTCTTCCGCAGCGGGCCCCCGGTGGCCCGGCAGCGGCGGCACGCGCTGCCCGGGGGAGTGGTGGCGGCGGTGCTGTGGCTGATCGCCTCCGCCGGATTCTCGTTCTACGCCTCCGGCGTCGGCGGCTACGGGCGCCTCTACGGCTCCCTGGCGGGTGTCGTCGTCTTCCTCATCTGGCTGTGGGTGTCCCACCTCGCCTTGCTGGCCGGGGCTCAGTTCGCGGTGGAGGTCAGCCGGATGCCGTGAGGGCGGCGGCCACGGTGCCGTACACCCGCACACGGATCGCCTGTTCACGGTGTGGCCCCTGCCCGGCGTGGCCGAACGGCGCGCTCCCTCACGCACGCGCACTCCCTCCCGCGGGCTCGTGCCGCCCGGCGCGGACCGCGCTCACGGGCGCGTACGAGCGCATTCCGGAAGCCCGTTCCCGAGCTCTGCCCCACGAGCCCGTGTCGGGCGTCGACTTGGGGGCATCCGGTCTTCACCACATCGACAAAGGAGATTCCATGCTCGGCATCGTGGCGGCGGTCCTGTTCTTCATCGCGTTCCTGATCAACGCGGCCGACATATCGACGAACGACGTGTTCACCTCGACCAACTTCATGCTCATCGGGCTTGCGCTGCTCGCCCTCCACGTCGCCGGCATCGGCAGCGGCTGGTCCAGCCGCAGACGGTGATGCGGCGGAACGGGGGGGGGGGGGGGGGGGGGGGAACCCCCCCTTCTTTCGGGGGGGGCCATGTTTTTGCAAACCCCCTTGTCCCCCACACACCCACCAGGTCCACTGCAAACCGCG
>NZ_JBVHPY010000002.1:63289-176680 GCF_055567695.1 Streptomyces sp. NPDC026417 | reverse complement strand
GGGGGGAGGGGGGGGGGGGTGTCTTTGGTCCCCCCAGGGTGGGGGGGTGGGGGGGGGGGGGGAGGGGGGGGGGGGGGGGGGGGGGGGGTTCCCCCCCCCCCCCCCCCCCCCGCCGTTCTGCTGTGCGGGCCCGTGTCGTGACGCATGCCTTGGCCCCGACCGCACGCACGGTGCCCGTGGCAGCCGCGGGGGGACGAAGTTCGCCGATGTGACTTGCAGTGGCGCGCTCCGGCAGGAGATGGTTGTCGGACGGAAACAGTCTTCGTTGCCGGAAGGGTGGTGGGCCCGCGGACGCGGGTCCGAACTTGTGGACACTTCCCAGCAGCCCCCTGCCAACTCGCGTGGCGCACCGGCCTGTGCGCCGTGGGGTGCCGCCCCCTGCCCCGTCCTCGTCGCGGACCCCTCGGGTGGTGTCGTCGAGGTGAACGCCGCCGCGGCGGTGCTGTTCCCCGACGCGGTGAGCGGTGCGTGGCTGGAGGACGTCGTCCCGGTCTGGATCTCGGACGCACACATCCGGATCCGCAACCGGAACCACGGCACGGACCCTCCCGACGAGCGGCCTCCCGCTCATGGCCGGGTCGGTGGCCGGACCTTCGAGGCGCATCCCACCCGCACCGCGGACGGCGACGTGATGTGGTGGCTGGTCGACGACACGGAGCGGCGGGTCGCCGAGGAGGCGCTCACGACCGAACGGCGGCGCACCGCCGTGCTGGCGGGCGCGTCCAGCACCCTGCTGTCGTCGCTGAACGTCGAGCGCTGCATGGAGGCCACGGCCCGGATGGCCGCCGAACACCTCGCGGAAGCCGCGGTCGTCGTCGGCGCGCCACGTGGCCATCGGCTGCCGCTGACCCTCTGCGGCCCCGGCGGCGAGGCCGAGCACCGGGTCGTGAAGGAGGATCCCGAGGAGGTCCCCGGACTCGGCGAGGTATTGCGCGGACTCCCGTCCGTGCCGTCCCGGTGGATCGATCCTGCCGCCGTGCCCGCATGGGCCGTGCCGGACGACCTCACCGGCCCGCTCGGTTCGGCCGTGATCACCCCGCTGCCCGGCCACGGAGTCCCGGCGGGCGCGCTCGTCCTGCTGCGATCCGGCCGGCAGCGGGCGTTCACCGAGGGCGAGGAGATCTTCGCCCGGCTCTTCGCCGCCCGGGCGGGCGCCGCGATCTCGGCGGCGCGTCTGTACACGGAGCAGGCCGCCATCACCACCACCCTCATGCGGGACCTGCTGCCGCCGCAACTGCACGGCGTGCACGGCGTGGAGTTCGCCGGCGCGTACCGCCCCTCGGGGCAGACCGAGCGCGTGGGCGGGGACTTCTACGACGTCCACCCGGGTGCCGACGCGGACGAGGAGTCCCTCGTGGTGCTCGGTGACGTGTGCGGCAAGGGCCTGGAAGCGGCGGTGCTCACCGGCAAGATCCGCAACACGGTGCAGGCGCTCCGGCCGCTGGCCGGAGACCACCAGCGCCTCCTCGGCCTGCTCAACGGCGCTCTGATCAACTCGCACCACACCCGGTTCGCCACGCTGGCGCTGGCGTCGGTCGTGCGGCGCGGCAGCACGGTTCATCTGCGGGTGACCAGTGCCGGGCACCCGCCGCCGCTGATCGTGCGGGCCGACGGGCAGGTGGAGACGGCCAGGACCCGGGGCACGCTGGTCGGTGCCTTCCCGGACATCACGTCCGTCACCGCCGAGGTGGCGCTGGCGCCCGGGGAGACCTGCCTGTTCTTCACCGACGGCATCACCGAGGCACGGGGCGGTCCGCTGGGCGACGAACTGTTCGGTGTCCAGCGGCTGACGAGGGCCCTCGCCCAGTGCGCGGCCATGTCCGCCGAGGGGCTGGTGGCGCACGTCCAGATGCTGGCCTCGCAGTGGGTGGGCCACGGCGTCCACGACGACATGGCCGTCGTCGCGGTCACGGCACCCCATCATGCACACCTCAGTGCCGTGAACGGCCACACGCGGGGCAGGTACACCGCATGACGACCCCCCATGTCCGCTCCGGCGACGGCATTGGCCTCCCCCTGGGAACAGCGGCCCACGAGGGCGACGGCTACGCCGTCCACGAGGGTGGCGGGCCGGTCGTGCACGGAGGCGACGGTGCCGCCGTCCACGACCGGCCGGACGCGCGGGACGCGGATGCCGAATCGGTCCTGCCGGCTCCGACCGCGCAGGTGCGGGCGGACACGGTTGCCGGAGAGGCGGCCGAGCGGCTCACCAGCGCGGCGGAACGTACGGCGACCGCGCTGCAGCGGCCCGTCGAGCCCGTACGCCACCCGCCGACCGGGCGGCGCCGGTACGTGCCCCTTGCCTTCGGCACCGAGGTCCGGGCGCGTGAGGCGCCCGGCGTCCGCGGCACCGCATCCAGGATCCCCGGCCATGGAAAGCCCGTATGACCACACCGCAGCCACCGTCCTTCACGGTCACCGCCGACACCGGCGCGACGCAGGCCGTCGTCCGCATCGCGGGAGACCTCGACTACGAGACCTGCGAGAGGCTGGTGAGGGCCGTCGACTCCGTCCTCGGCGATCCCGCGGCTGTCCCCGAGAGCCAACCGGCTTCGCTGCGGCTGGACTTCGCGGGGCTGCGCAGCATCGACTCCATGGGGCTCTCCGCTCTGCTGACGATCCGGCGGCGGACGGACGCGCGTCGCGTGCGCCTTCACCTGGACGAGCGGCCCGCCGTTCTGGAGCGGCTCCTGGAGTTGACGGGCACCTGCGGGTACCTCACCGCACCCCCGGACGAGCAGGACGAGCAGGACGAGGACCTCGACGCGGCCGTCGGGCGGCCCGGCTCGTGACGCGGCCCGGTGGCATCGGCGGCGGGTACGGGGCGGGGACGGGCGCGGTACGGGGTGCCTCGACACCGGCAGGCGCGTACGCCGGTGGCGCGCCCCTCGCTCCGTACCGGAAAAGGCTGCCGAATGCGGTCCCGTTCCAAGGGTATTGGCTGCTGTGGAGCGAGGCGGAGCACATCTCCGCCTCTCGTGCTCCATCGGGCAATTCCGCACCGGGGGACGGTCGTCGGCAGACCGGACCGGCGGTGCGGGCGGAGAGGAGCAGCGTGATCACCGAAAGAATCTGGTCGTACCCGCCGCAGTGCGCCTACTCGGAGGGACACGAACTGACGGGATACGCCGTCGAGGCGACCGACGGGACCATAGGGCATGTGGACCGGCAGGCCGACGAGTCGGGGATGCGTCACCTGGTCGTGGACACCGGTGTGTGGGTGTTCGGCAAGAGCGTTCTGGTGCCGGTGGGCATCGTCACCGGCATCGACACGGAGGCGCAGAAGATCACGGTCGTGTGCACCCGGGACGAGGTCAAGTCGGCGCCCCTGTTCAAGACCGACCGGGAGACGCTCGACCCCGAGTACCTGAGCCGGGTGGGCAGCTACTACGACAGCCTGCCGCCCAGGCAGCCCGCCTGACCGGTCCCGGCGGTCCGCGCAGAGTGATGCATCCGAACACCCCGTACCTCCGGAAGTACCACGGGACACCTGCTGTCCCCGGAGTTCCTCCGGACAGTGCTTGAGCGCCAGTAGAACGGAAAGAGTGGGCCGATGTCCGACGAGTTGGAGGCCACCGTCACGCACGGTTCGGCTCAGGACTCTTTCGTCGTGCGGGTGGGAGGCGACATCGACTACGCGAGCGCGTCCAAACTGGAGGAGGCTCTGGACCTCGCGCACCGGGTGGGCGCCTCTCGTGCGATCGTCGATCTCTCCGGCACGGGTTTCGCCGACTCGTCGATCCTGCACGTTCTGCTCGCCGCGCAGCGCGCTCATCGGGCCTGTGGCATGCTCATGGTTGTGTCCGGACCCTTCAGCGACACCGTCAGAAGGCTTTTCGACGTGACGGGAACCGCCGGCTTCTTCGTCCTGGCCGACACCGTGGAGGCGGCCATGGACCTTCCGTTCGAAACGGACGAACGGTGAAGCCGGCGCGGCCCGTGCCCACGGGGATGCCGGGCACGGGCGCCGAGGGAGCGGACTCCGGGGACACCGCCACGATGGACCGGGGCGACGCACCGACTCACGTCCTTCTCGGCGCCGGGCCCGCGAGACCCTCGGCGGCGGCCTCCGTCACGACCGCCGCCGCGGCACGCAGGCACGCCGAGCAGGTGGTGAACGAGCAGTGGAACTCGGGGACCCGCAGAGCGAGCCGGCAAGCGGTCATCGACCTGCTCCTGGTGACCTCGGAACTGGTCACCAACGCCATCCGGCACGGTGAGGGCATCGCCGGATTCCAGGTGACTCCGGTCCAGGACGGCCTCAGACTCGCCGTGCGTGACAACAGCGACGTCATCCCCGTGGGCGCCTTCGGTGCGAGCGCCCTCCCGGGACACCACCGCGGGCACGGCTACGGTTGGCCGCTGATCATCCGCCTGGCCCGGGACATCACCGTCGAGCGCTGTCCCGGGGGAGGCAAGACGGTCAGCGTCGTCGTTCCGCTGACCTGAGGACGCGGGGCCACCCGGCGGCGTCACGGGTGCCCTGCTGCGGCCACGTCACCGTGCGCCGCCGTCGGCCCTGTCGGAGCGCCGCCTGAGTATCCAGGGCAGCAGGTACCAGCAGAACGCGAACCACAGCATGACGCCGCCGGCCAGGATCTCGGCCAGCAGGCTGGGCAGCACCACGTGCAGAATGATCAGCACCGTGCAGCCGATGGTGAGCGCCAGGAGGACGATGCCGCACATCATCAGGCGCCCGGCGGCGGCGACGAGTTCGTCCTTCATGCGCTGTCCGGACAGGAAGCGGTGGATCGAGACCGGCGCGATCAGCGCACCGGTCGCCGCGGCACCGAGGACCACGGTGATGACGTACACCGTCCGGTCGAACGTTCCCAACTCCCTGAACAGCGGCGTGAAGGCGACGCTCAGCAGAAAGCCGAACAGGATCTGCACGCCGGTCTGGGCGACGCGTGTCTCCTGCAGGATCTCGTTCCACCGCCGGTTGACCCGCTCGCGTTCCGATTCCCCGTCGCTCGGGCGACCGCCGGAGGCACCCCCCGTCCGCTCGGCGTCCCCGCCCTGCTCGGTGTTCTTGGCCTGCTCGGCCGCCGCGGTCGCCTCGTCCGCGGCCGGAGATCTCTCTTCCATCAGACTCAAGGCACTGCTCCTCTCCCCATGGGCCCTGCTCGGTCGTGTGCCTCCTCATACCCGCCAAACGCATCATCACGACCTGACCAGGCGACATGTCCGCACGAGCCCGGGAACGAGGACACGGACCGCCTCGCCCGGGGTGGATCAGCCGTGGGAAGTCGCGCCGCCGACGGTGCCGGGGTGTGCCGGAGATCACGTCGCGACGGGCGACTCGGGTTCGTGGTCAGGTGCGTTCGCCGGGGGCGGCGCCATGACTCGCCCAGGGCGGCCGGGTGTTCGGGGAGCGATCGGGGGTATGTGTGCGCGGAGTCGGACCCGAGTGTGACGGTCCGGGCAAGGGGACCGGGATGGTGGAAGCTGTTGCGGGCGACGGTGGTGCAGACATGGTTCTGCCGGGGCCGTTGCCATGGGCCGGAGCTGTGTACGACGGCGCCTCGGAGTCGATCCGGGCGGCCCGGCACTTCGCGGCCGACTTCATGGACAGGCTGCAGCGGGCGTATCGCCTGGCGGTCTCTTCCAAAGTGATCGGTGCGGTCCAGCTCGTGGTCAGCGAACTCGTGACGAACGTGTGCAAGCACGCGCCCGGGCCCTGCGCACTCGATCTGGTCCTGGTCGGCCGGTCGCTGGAGATCAGGGTGTGGGACAGCAGCTTCGCGGTGCCGGTCGCACAGGCCTGCGACCCGAGCCGGATCGGCCGGCACGGCCTGGAGATCGTCACGGCGCTCTGCGGAGACATCGACGTCCGGCGCGAACCGGTCGGCAAGCGCATCCGGGTGCGCATCGCCCTGGAGGGCATGCCTGCGTGACGGTGCGCGTCCGCGCGCGGATGCGTGCGTGAGCGCGCGGGGCCCGCGCGAGCACATGTGCTCAGCGGAGCCGACACAGGACTACGTCCGATGGCGTCGGTTCGGCATACCCGGGCAGGGGACGTCCTGAGGCCGGACGGACGATGTCCCCGTCAGCGAGGTGCCGTCGCGGTGGTGTGCAGGTGGCCCAGGGCGTCACGGACCACCGTCTGCCGGTGCCAGGACAGCCAGCGCCCCACCATGACTCCGGTCGCCTCCAGCGCATCGAGCTGGGCCCGCGTGAAGCCGGCCAGCGGCCGCTCGTGGTGGGTCGAGATCATGCCGAGCGGTACACCGGCACGGTTGAGCAGCGGCACGCTGTGGCAGGCGCGGCTGCCCGCGTGCAGGATCGTGCGGCGTGAGTCCTCGTCGAACACCTCGGCCGTCGCCACATCGCGGACGGTGACCTGTCGGCGGGTCTCGGCGGCCTGGGCGCAGGACGTCGTGGGGGAGTCGACGAACGCGAAGAAGGTGGTGAAGTCGCGTCCCAGGCCGACGTGTTTCTCCATGCGCAGCCGTCCGCTCTCGGCGAGCTGTACGTTCCCCATGCCGGCCTGGGCGACGTCCATGACCCGCCGCAGCGCCGCCGACAGTACGGCGCCCTGCTGGCGGAGGCCGGGCCCCGCGAGGCGCAGACCAGGCAGCGCGGGCGGTTCCTGCTCGGCGCGGTCCCGGGGTGGGGGCAGGGCGTCGTCGCCTCCCGGTGTGCGGACGACGGCGTCCGCGAGCGTGTGCATCTTGATGTTGAAGCGCTGCGAGGTCTCCCGCAGCAGCGTGAACGCGGCCTCGGGCGCGGGAAGCCGGTAGCGCTCCATGAGGACGCCCTGTGCCAGGGAGATCGGCGGATGGGCATGCAGGCGTCCCTGCAGTTCGGCGCTCACGCGCTGGAGCCGGGCGATCTCCTGCCGCAGAACGGCGGGATCGGTCACGGGCTCGACACCACCGATGGGGGTGACGGGCGGGAGCTCGGCCTCCTGGCTCATGGTGAAAGGCATCCTCACTGACGGTGTCCGTCCTCCGGCAGGCAACCGGATACCTCTACCCGCAGGAAGGCATCACAGGCCGCCACCCCCGAAAAAACCAGGGCGCGCACAGTGCGCGGACCGCGGCGGAGCCGCGGGGCGTGCCTGTTTCCCAAGCACTTCGGTCGACCCTAACCCCGAATGACACCTGTGCCGCAACGGAGCCCAGGAGACATGGCATCAGTCACATCGGCCCGCCGACCACACGGATGGACGGGCGGTCGCCTCCGCCCGACATGTCTCAGCCTCACATGTCTCAGCCTCCTTGAGGCCGCTGCGTGTGCCGCATGACCCCGTTGCGCACCTCCGAGACGAACAATCCTGGCCGGCGAGTTCACGGAGCCCGCGCCTCCGCCCTCCCAGTTCACAGACGGGTCCTACCGGGACCTCTGTATCTCATAGGAGAGGGTCGCCCATGGACGTCCTCACATCCCTGCTCACGCTGGCGTCCGTCGTGGCCGGCGGTGTGTGCGTCGTGCCCGGACCGTGGTCAGGCTGCCGAGCACGGCGAGCGTGTGTACCGGACGACCGGCAGGGTCCGCGACAGGTCCTGTGCGTCATCATCGTTCGCGTGGCATCCGAGCCCGGAGGGCGACAGTGAGCGAGCCCAACGCGGCGGACGGCACCGAACACCCCACGACCGTACCCGCGGCGGATGATGCGTTGCAGCAGCGTCAACGCGTCCGGGCCGTTGTCGACGAAGAGTTCTCCAGCTTCTACCGCGCCACGATTCGAAGGCTGACTGGCTTCCTGATCCATCACGGTGCCTCGTTGTCCGTCGCGGCCGACCTGGCCCAGGACACCATGATCAAGGCGTACCGCCGTTGGGACGAGATCGAGCAGCCGCAGGCCTGGGTTCACACCGTCGCCGCCCGAGCCCTGGCACGGAGGGTCGCCGACGTTCGGGAGTGGCTGGTGGAAGTGAATGAGTCCTCCGCCTTGTTGCCCGTTCCGGATGCCCACGCGCACTGGGAGCTGCAGCACGACTTGATGCAGTTGGTGAAGGCGCTGCCCTACCGGCAGCGGCAGGTGATGGCTTGGACGCTCAGCGGCTACACCCCTGCGGAGATCGCCTCAGAGCTGAGGCTGACTCCCGAAGCGGTTCGCAGCAGTCTGCGCAAAGCTCGTCAAAAACTTGCAGAGCACAATACGGACGAGAGGAGGTTCGCGTGACCAAGAGGCAGGAGCGTCCAAGGACCGATGTGACCACGTCTCGCCGGCTCAAGCGGCACGCGCAGGCCGTCGCAGCCCAGCTCGACGGCGTTCTGAATGTCGAAGCCGGTCTGCGTGAAGTCCTCTTGCAGTCGCGGCACGATGAACTGGTCGATGACCTCGACGCCGTCCTGGATGTCGAAAACGGTCTGTGTGAAGTCCTGTCAACGGGCGAGCCGTGGTCGCCGCCCGCCGATTCATGCCAGGCTTCTCCGGTATCGCACCCTGCACCCCTGGCGGACTTGCTCCGGTCGATCGACCCGCGGACCCGGATGATGGCGCGGGGACACCGCGACGTTCTGCCGCGGCATTTGGCGCACACACACGTCCGTCACCTCGTCGACGCCCTGGCCCAGGCACGCGACGCTCTTGCCCTTCCCCAGGACACCGAACCGCAGCCGGGCGTCCGCGTCCAGGACACCTTGACGCGAGCCCACTCCCGTGCGCTGGCCTTCGCCAGCGCGGTGAACCGGGTGCTGGACCGCGATCGCGCAGTAGGTGGCGACCGCACCACAGTTCTCGTGGACGCCCGCCAACAGGCCCGAGACATCGCCGCCGACGTCAGTCGAGCTCGTGCGAGCTGTGCGGCACACGCTGATGCCCTACCCCTCGCACAACGCGTCGGGGAGATTCACCAGCGGGCGGCCCAACTCCAGCCCGTGTGCGCTGAGGAACTGCACCGCACGCTCTCGGTGCTCCTGCAGCGCGGACTGCCCCCCATGAATCACGCCATGGTGGAGGTTTTCCTGAACGACTTCACCGACTGCGACCTGCGAGGAACCGCACTCGACTGGAACGGGCTGATCGGCGTGAGGTGGTCCGACGGCGGGACCAAATGGCCGCCCGCCGTGGATGTTGCTGCCCTCCGCGCCCGTTCCAAGGAAGAGCCGCCGGGCAGCGGGATCTACCTCGTACGGTTCGGCCCGGCGACCGTCCAAGGACTCACTGAACTGGCGTGACGCGGTGCCGTCGCACCGCGTCGTCCGCCTCCTGGCCGGCCGCTCCTTCGTCGACGCCGGGGCCGGCCGGTGGACGCTCAGCCGGCCTCGGCCTGCGGCTGGGCGTCGTCCTTGGCCGGCTCCGACGGGGCGGCAGCGGTGTAGAAGACGGACGAGCCCTGCTTGCTGCGGTGGGCGTGGCTCTTGGCGACGAGGCCTTCGAGGGTGGTGCGCACGACCGTGGTCTTGATGCTGCGGTCGGGGTGGGTGTCCGTGAGCGCGGAGGCGACCTCGGCGGCGGACCGCGGCTCGCTCTGCTGCTCGAGGTGGCCGCGGATCAGGTCGACGAGGGTCGGCTTGGCGGCAGCCTTGTCGGCCTTCCGGGGTGCGGGCGTCGCGGACTTGGCCGCGGCCGGCTTGGCGGCCGACCTGGTCGCCGAGGAGGCCTTGGCGGCCGAGGAGGTCTTCGGGGAGGAGGTCGCCTTCTTCGCCGAAGTCGCCTTGGTGGCGGGCTTCTTGACCGCGGTCTTCCTGGCGCTGCCGGAGACCGCCTTCTTCGCCTTGCTCTGCTTGGGCTCGGTCTTGCTCTTCGGCTCGGCCGTGGCCTGGTGCGGCACGGTCGGCGTCGCCCGGGTCTCCAACTGCGCGACCGACTCGGCCGCCGCGATGTTCCCGGAGCTGAGCGCCTGCTGCATCGTCACGAGCACCGTGTGGTCGTGCTGCAGGGCCTGCAGCTGCTCCCGCAGGGCCTCGATCTCCGTGCTGATGCGCTCCTGCTCCTTGGCGTTGCGCTCGAGGTCACCCGTCACCTGGGCGATGTACTGCGAGGTGAGTTCCGTGGAGCGGGCTTGGGTGTCGGACATGTCAGCGGCCTTTCTCGAATTCGCTGCCGCGGCGGCGGGAGGAAGGTCGCCGGGCTCGCGAAGTGATGGGGGGTGTTTCCCGTTTGCGATGGCTGGACCGGCTGCACTCGCAACTGCTGCGACATGCGCCAGCCTAGTGATAGTACGCATGACTGGAAGCGAATGTTCCTGCTCAGTGCGACTCAGCTCAATTCCTCGACTCCGCAACCCAGGTGGGGAAGGCCGGGTGAAGGGATCGGGAAGGCCGGGGTCATTGACTCCCGACGCCTCGCATGAGCCATCCTGACCTGCGAATTCGCCGTGCCTGAAGGGCAGTCGGCCCTATTCCGATAGCAAAGCCCCTGCGGTAATGGGAGGGGAGTCACCGACTGACCGGGGTGAACAGAAGTACCCATGTCGACGGGGGCACTTCTCACGTCGGGGGAGACATGTGAAAGGCGTACCTTCCCGAGAGCGGCGACCGATGTCACCGAGTGACCGGCGTTGCGCGCACGTCGGCCGGGAAGATACGCCCATGGTGGTGGGTGAGTGATGCCTCGCCTCAAGTCACGTCGACTGCAACCGAGTTGTATGCGGGATGGTCAGTGGCGCGCCGCGTCGGCGGCCGGAGACCGGGACCGCGTACGCGGAACACCACGGCTCAGGGGCGGCGCCAGTCGTCACTCTCGAGGTGCGAGCCGGCCTGCGGTCCCATGCGCACCATCCCGCCGTCCGCGACCCAGGACGCGCCGGTCACGTACGAGGCATCCGGGCCGGCCAGGAAGGCGATCACCGCGGCGATCTCGCGCGCGTCCCCGGGACGGCCCAGGGGGATACCGGGACGCCGCTCGGTGTGCACGTCGGTGTCCTCCTGTCCGGTCATCGGGGTGGCGATCTCCCCGGGTGCCACCGCGTTGACCGTGATGCCGTACTCGCCGAGTTCCAGGGCCATCACCTGGGTGAGCAGCCCGAGGCCTCCCTTGGCCGCGCAGTAGGGGGCGGCGCCCACGCGGGGCTGGTGCTCGTGCACGGAAGTGACATTGACGATGCGGCCTCCGTCGCCCTGCGCGATCATCAGGCGCGCCGCACGCTGACTGCACAGGAACGGGCCCACCAGGTCGACGTCGAGGACGCGGCGTACGTCGTCGAGCTCCAGGTCGAGGAAGGGGGTGGCGGTCCCGGTGCCCGCGTTGTTCACCAGTACGTCGAGGCGGCCGAGGCGGTCCGCTAGTTCGTCGATCGTGTCGGCGGCCTCGGGCAGCCGGGTGAGGTCCAGCCGGGCCACCGCGGCGCGCCTGCCGCGGTCGCGCACCTCCGCGGCCGTCCGCTCGGCGCCTTCGCGGTCGGTGTGCCAGGTGATGCCGACGTCCATGCCCGCCTCGGCGAGCCGGACGGCGGTGGCGCGGCCGATGCCGGAGTCGGCGCCGGTGACGACTGCCGCCTTGGCGGGGGACGGGGTGGGCGCACTCATGTGATGCCTCCTTGAGGGCCGAGCACGGCGTCGACGCTGCCTGCCGGTGTCGTCCATCACCGCTGCCACGGCCTGATGTGCTGCTGCGGAACGGGCTCTCGCAGTACCCGCCGGAGGGCCGGTGAAACGGGTGTCCGCGGGGGCCGGATGCCCACCGCGAGTGCCCTGCGCATGTGCTCGCTGTGCTGCTTCATGTGCTCGGAGCGCCGCTTCCGGTCTGTGATGTGACCGCCGCAGCGTGCCCCGGCCGGTGTGGGGGAGCCCCGGGGACGTCGCGGGACGTCAGTCGCTGGACACGGCCTGCAGGAGGTCGCCGGCCCTCGCGTCGGGCAGCGACCTGGCGACGTCGGCCAGTGCCACCATGCCCACGAGGTCGTGGCCCTCGATCACCGGAAGCCTGCGTACCTTGTGCGCGCTCATGGTGCGCAGGATCTGCTCGGTGCTGTCGTCGGCGCCGATCGTCACCGCCTCACCCTGCGCCAGTTCCCCGACGGGACACGTCGCCGGGTCCTTGCCGGCACCCAGCACCTTCACCACGATGTCGCGGTCGGTGACCACGCCCATGAGCATGTGGTCGGTGCCGCAGATGGGCAGGGCGCCCACACCGAGGTCCTTCATCCTGCGGGCGGCGTCCAGGACTGTCTCGTCCTCGCGCACGCACTGCGCCCCACCGGTCATGATGTCTCGTGCCGTCGTCATCCTCGCGCTGCTCCCTGCTCGTGGGTCCGATGCGAACGCGGGTGTGCGGCTCGCATCCTCGGTCGACCTGACATGGCTTCCCTCGCGCCGTTGCCGGTAACTGAGCCGGGGGCGACCGGGCCCGATCGGCGCAAGCCCCGCGGGGACCCGCTGCCTCGGCCGCCGCAGGGTCATCGGGCGGCCGGCGTCCGCGGTGCCGGGCCTCAAGGGTTCGAGCGCGGACACCGCCGTGCCTGCCCCTGCCGCCGATGATCTACAGTTCCCGCGGCGGGCCAAGGGACCGCCGTACTGACACACGACTCAGGGGTGGGGATTGAGCACTTCCACGACCACTGCCGCTCCGCAGCGGCACAGACCCTCGGCCGCGCGACGCGCGGCCACCGCGGCGGTGGCCGCAGGCATGGCACTGGTGGGCGTGGGCCTCACCGCACCGTCCGCGCACGCCGCCGAGAGCGACATCTCGTTCTCGAACGTCGTACTCAACAACGGACGGCCCATCGTCGTCGGCATCAGCGCCGAGGTGGAGGCCCCGCTGACATACACGGTGAAGAGCAGTGTGGCGCTCGACAGCTGGTGGGTCGAGGCATACCGGGGCACCTACGGGACCAACGAGTACGAGCTCGCGATCTTCACGACGCGGTGGAGCTGCGCCCAGTCGTCCGCGGGCGGCTACACCTTCCACGACTGCGACGAGACGATGACCATCGACCCCGACAACATGCCGGGCGGCAATGGCAACGAGCTCGTCAACAGCGACGCCACCGACTGGAAGACACTGGGCACGGGCATCAAGAAGGGCGGCGGCTACGACACCGACCTGCTCTCCGCGACGGTCCGCCTCCAGCGTGCCTCGCGCATCCAGAGCATGAACGCCTCCCCGGAGCCCGTGGCCAAGGGCTCGCCGATCACCGTCACCGGCACCGTGCAGCGCGCGAACTGGAGCCTGCACCGCTACGACAACTACGGCGGCCGCCTGGTGAAGCTGCAGTTCAAGCCCGTCGGGTCGGACACCTACACCACGGTCAAGTCGGTCACCGCCGACAGCACCGGTCACCTCAGGACGACGGTGTCCGCCTCCCAGGACGGCAGCTGGCGCTGGCGCTACAGCGGCAACTCCACGACCGGCGCCGGCAACTCCTCGGGTGACTACGTCGACGTGAACTGAGCCCGCCGGACGCCGGCGACGTCGTGTGTGCCGTCGCGTCCGAGAACACGGTGAGGGCCCCGCTCCGGCGGGGCCTTCCTCATGCGGGGAGTCGGTACCGCCCGGCCCGTGCCGGGAGCCGAGCGCACCGGGAGCCGACTCGCCGGCCGGCCGGTCATCCGTTCGGTGGCTGCCTGCTCGCACACGCCGGGGAGCCGCGCATCAGATGGGAGCAGCGTGTTCCCGGACCGCGCGTGAGAAGCAGCGGGTGACGGGTACGCGTGAAGTCCTGGAGAAGCCGAGAAGGCGGCCGAACGGGCCGTGTCGGCCGGTCTGGAAGGAGAAGCTCATGCCCCGTGGTTCCAGTGCGAAGCGCGAGCGCCAGTACGAGCACATCAAGGAGGGCGCCGAGAAGCGCGGTACCTCCGAGGGCCGGGCGAAGGAGATCGCGGCGCGGACCGTGAACAAGGAGCGCGCCCGCTCGGGCGAGGCCAAGTCGGCCAGCAAGACGTCGACGAGGGACAGGAAGTCCGCGCCGCAGCGCGGCGGCGAGCGGTCGCACAGCGGCGCGCAGGGGCCGACGAAGGACCAGCTGTACGCCGAGGCGAAGAAGCGCGGTATCGACGGCCGATCCTCGATGAACAAGAAGGAACTGGCCGAGGCCCTGGGCCGCTGACCCGCCGGGCCGCCGAGAAGGGAACGACGGCCCGCGCCCCGTGACCCGGATACGACTTGCGTGAGGACATGCATGAATCACCACGACGGCAAGCACCCGACCCCACGCCCCGGGAAGAAGCCCGGGACGGCCGCCGACGAGGTCCTCGGCGAGGTGGAGAAGGCCGAGACACGCGTCGTGGACGGCGGTGAGCGGCGTGGTCAGGACAAGGAGGCGGCGGACGCGCTGACGCCGAACAAGGACGCACAGGAAGACGTGGAGCGGCACGGCCGCTGACGTCCGTACCCACTCCGCACGGGCCTTGTCCCGCGCCGGAGCAGTGAAGCCCGGCACGGCGGCCGGCCTCCGTACCGGGCTTCACCGGCGGACAGGGCGCCCGGCGTCCGGCTGGACGCCCCCGGTCAGCAGCCCTCGCATGGGGGGCCACCGGGTACGAGACTGCTCCGTACCGCGGTGTGGACGGCGCGGGCGAGGCGGGCGCCCCACAGGGAGCGAGGCCCGGCGAAGGCGTTCGGGAGCCGGTCCCCGGACGGGACGCGGGCGGCCACGCAGACGGCGTCGGTAGGAGTGCCGGAGCAGTCGTAGCCCGCGTCCAGCAGCGCCTGCACCTTGGCTTCGGTGGCCGTGGCCACCGCGTTGACCAGCGCCGCGTCGGTCAGCGCCGCGGGCACGGCGACGACGATGTTGACCGTGCCCGGCGCGGCGGGCCCCGAGGAGCCCTCGGCCGGGGAGGCGGCCCAGCCGCGTACCCCCACCGCCGCCGTGACCACGGCCTCGACACCCGCGTCGGTCCCGTGGGCATGACGGGCCACATCGGCCGCCGTCATCAGCCCGACCCCCGGCGCGTGTTCGCCCGCGTCGCGCGCCAGCTCGGCGAGGTGGCGGTCCGGGTCGGTGCGCCGGTAACCGTGGACGACCTGAGCGTTCAGGACCCAGGACCGTTCGCCGATCCCGCCGCCGAGCACCGCGCTGCTGGCCATCCGCCAGCCCGGCCCCGCCCGCCACAACAGGGCGCCGAGCCGTTCGCCGTCCTCGTGGCGGGTCAGGTGCTGCACGGACAGCGCACCCGTGGTGCGGGGCGACGGGACGACGGCGGTCACGGGTGCGGGCTCCTCGGCGGGGGTTGTGCTCGGGCCGATCGTACGGGCCGCCGGCGCCCCGTCCCGGAGCAGGTCCCGCCGCCGCTCCGGCCGCTCGGCCTGCCGGGGACCTGGCCGGTGAGAGAGCGGCCGCGCGGGGAACCCCTCACCTATGAGGCTGATCAGTACGAGAGGGGTCCGCGGTTCCGGGCCGGGCCGACGGCAGCGGTACCTCGGGTCCGCCGCAGCGGTGGCGGTGGCAGCGGCGGCCGGTGCCGCGGCGGTCGATCCGGACAGTGCCTGGTACCGGACGCTGCGCAAACCGCCCTGGCAGCCGCCGTCCTGGGCCTTCGGGGCGGTGTGGACGCCCCTGTACGCCTCACTCGCCCTCGTCGGCGGCCACGCCCTCGGCCGAGCGCACGAGGAGGAGCGGCTGAACTTCGTTGCCGCCTTCGGCACCAATCTGGCGCTGAACGCCGGCTGGAACTGGCTGTTCTTCGGCTGCCGCAGCCCGCGCGCCGGACTGGCCGGCACGCTGCTCCTCGACCTCAGCAACGCCGAACTCCTCAGCCGCACCGCGCGCATCGACCCGAAAGCGGCCCGGGCGCTCCTGCCGTACGCCGCGTGGTGTGCCTTCGCCACAGCCCTGAACACGTCCATCGCCCGGCGCAACCGGTAGGCGATCCCCGAGTCGCCCGGACACCCTGTCCGCGGGTGATCAACACCGCCTATCCTTCGGCTGATCGAAGCACGGACGGGTACGGGGCCACACGGGGGCGACAGATGACCTATCGGCGCGCGGTGATACCGGCACTGGTCGGAGGTCTCCTCATCACGCTGTTGCTGTGGTGGGCGGGCGCGAGCACGGATGCCCTGCAACTGCGCGGCACCGGCAGCGTGTTCGACATGGAGTCCGTGACCGAGCTCCGACGATGGCTCGCCCCCTGGTCGTACGACCCCCCGGTGACCCTGCCTGCCGACGGGTCCGCGACCGGGGGCACGGCGTCCGGAGTCGGCACGCACTACTCGGGCCTCCACGACACCGCCATGCAGATCAGGTTCGCGGCGGTCTTCGTGAGCTACCTGGCCGGCGCGCTGCTCCTGATCCGCCGGATCCCGCCGACCCAGGGGCGCACGCCGGCCACGCTGCTCGCGCTGTGGGCCTGGGGCCCGGTGGCCGGAACGCTGGCCGTGACGGTCAGCGCACCCTGGCTCATCGCCTCCCAGGGGCGCGGCAGCTACCGGTTCCTGCCCCAGCTGGCCGGTGTCGTCGCGTCCAGTGGGCCGACAGTGGTGTTCGCGGCGCTGCCGACCGCCCTGCTGACGGTGCTCGTGGCGCGGATCACCGCCAAGGGCGAGGACCCGTCGCCGAGGCAGGCCGTGCCGCCCCGCGCCGCCCGACTGGCCGCGAGTGCGGGGACCACGGTGATCGCGCTGTCCCTCATCGTGCTCTCGTACGAGAAGGTGGCGGCCTCGATCCAGACCTCGTCCGGCGGCGGAGGAGGTCTGCTGTCCGAGCCCGGGGACCTGCTGCGTCAGTGGCTGCTGCTGGGCGGCTGGGCGGGACCGGGGAGCACGCCCCTGGGCGACTGGCTGCTGTACCGAGCCGTCGACCTGGTCGTGCTGGCCGTCGTGTGGTGGGCGCTGCGCCTGCTGCCCGGCCTGCTCACCCGCGCCACGGTGCCGGCGATGACGGGTGGGGCGGTGTGCGCCGTCGTGCTGGGACTGCTCGTCGGTCAGACCCTGCACATGGCGCTCGACGACACCGTCTCCGCGTACGGCACCCTCCACCTGTTCTCAAGGCTCGGCAACGGCGTACCGGCTGCCCTCACCTTCGGCAGCGCGGCGGGACTCGCGGCCTTCGCGGTGCTGCGGCTGGCGCCGGGGAGGACGACTGCTCCGGTGCGCGGCACCGAGGGGTCGGGGTCCGGCGGGCGGCCGTCGGACCCCGGGACACCGGCGCCCCGCACCCAGTGAGGACGGGGCCCGGGCGCCTCTCGGTGCCTGCACCGCGGAGCCCGGTACCCCGGACCACGACGCGATGCTCCCGCTCGACCTGACGACGCCGGAGCCCCTCGCGCACCATCCCCGGCAGGGCTCGGCCGGCCCTTCGCCCTGACGTATCCACGGGTTCACTTCGGTCAATATCACCAACAGCCCTTCATGTGGACTCTTATGCGGAAAATCCACTGAAGGCGGGTTCGGTGTCCCTACCGTGACGGCTTCACCATGTGTCTCTCGGGGGGTGGAAGCTGTTGGTACGGCTGCCAGAACAGGACCGGCGGGTTGTCGGGGCGCTCGCGCGGAGGGTCGTCGCGATGCAGGCGCCCGGCGAACTCCCCGCGTACGGACTGATGCGCGAGGAGTACTTCAAACGGGGTATCCGGCTGGACCGCAGGGGCCGGGACATGCTCCTCGGCATCGGGGTCGAGACGGCGGTGGCGCTGCTGACCCCGGTGGCGCTGGAGGTCTGCCGCCGGCTGTGGGAATCGCTCTGCGCGGAGGCCGCGGGGGTGACGATGCGGGCCGGACGGGCCAGGGCCGAGGAGGTGCTCGCACGACTGCGGTCACGGTTCGGCTGGGGCACGGACGAGGATCCGGAGGTGACGTTCGGCCCCGCACACCTGCGGGAGGTCCACCGGCGGGTGATGCAGCAGTCCGGGGCCATGGGCCTGTCCGAGGAGCAGCAGCGGCTGATGGCCGATGCGGTGGTCGGCGCGCTGGCGGGTCCGGCCGCCGAGGCCGCGCAGGAGCCGGCCCCCGCACCGGATCCGCGGGAGACGGAACACGTCTCACCGGATCGGCAGGAGGCGGAACACGTCTCACCGGATCCGCGGGATGCGGGAACCGCCTCACCGACGCTTTCCGGGGTGGACGGGTGAGCGCGCCGGAGAGGATCGACCACGCGGCAGCGTCCGCTTCGCCCGCCGTCGAGACGGTGCAGGAGCCCGTCCGCCGGAGAAGCAGGTCAGGACCGCCCGCCGAGACGACGTTCCTGTTCGTGCTGCTGGTGATCACGGTGACGCTCGCATGCTCCACGTTCTTGTCGACGCTGCTCACGCCGCCCGCGGAGGCGCGGCAACAGGCGCAGACGTTCGTCGAGTGCGCGAGTCGGATGCAGGGCCGGACGACGGCGGAGTCGCCGGCGGGCCCGGCCGACATGCACACACTCATCGGGATGTACCACGAGGAGCTGCGGAACATCGCGACGCTCCAGGAGTGCCTGGCTCCGGCGAAGCGCCGCCAACTGATGCACCAGTTAGGGGGGTTGGGGCTGGTCTTCGGTACGGGCGTGCTGCTGTACCTGGCTCACCCCGCGTGGTACCGACGGCGCCGCAGGCTGTGTCCACTCCCCGCCGACGAGGCGGCCGATCTGCTGGCGGAACTGGAACGGCTGCGACGGCTGGCGGGTGTGAAGCCCGTGCGGTTCGCCCTCCAGCCGTTCAACGCGGTGCCCTCCGCCTTCGTCTACGGTCTTCCCCGGCGGCGCACACTGGCCCTCAGCACCGGTCTGCTGGTCCGGTACCGCACCGATCCCGAGGCCTTCCGCGCGGTCGTCCTGCACGAACTGGCCCACCTGCGCAACCGGGACATCGAGCCGACGTATCTCGCCCTCACGCTCACGGCCGCCCTCGGCCTGGTGCTGGGGACCTACTCGGTGAGCTATCTCCGTCACCCAGGGCCCCTGGGCTTCATGGTCACCGGTCCTCTGCCGCAGGCGTTGCTCCTGGGCCTGCTGGCACTGCTCCTGCTGGCCGCCCTGGTGCGCTCGCGTGAGTTCCAGGCGGACGCGCGGGTGACCGAGTGGGAGGGAGACCGTACGGCGCTGCCTCGCGTGCTGCGGGACATGCCGGTACCGCCCCGCCGGGCACTGAGCGGCCTGCGCACCCTGCACCCCACGCCGGCGCGCCGGGCCGCGCGGTTGTCCGGCACCAGCCTGCCGTTCGGGCTGGGCTACTGGGGCGGCGTCGGCCTCGGCCTGACGGCCATGGTCACCCTCACGGACCTGCGCGGCCTGTCCGCCCTCGGGAGCTTCGTCGTCGTACCGGTGTGGATGAGCGCGGTCCCCGGGATCCTGGTGGCGGCCGTCGTCGTGGTGGGGCGGTGGCGGTACGAGTCCGCCCACCCCGGCGGCGCTCCCGTCCGGATGCTGCCCTTCGGCCTGGGACTGGCCACCGGCACGGCCTTCGGCCCGCTGGCCTCACCTTCGTCCTTTCTGCTCCGGGAGGAGGGATCCGACCTGCTGAGGTGGGTTCCGGGCTGGGTGCTGTTCGTCGTGCTGGTCACCGTTCCCGTACACGGACTGACCGCCGAGGCCGTGGCGTGCTGGCACCGGATGACCGCCCGGAGCACGCCGTCGGCGTCCCGGCGGCACATGCCCGGCGCACTCCTCATCGCGGTCGCGGTGGCCTCCGTGGGCTACACCTACCTGTCGCAGGTCGTGGCGATGGGCCAGTCCCTGGTCGGTCTCGACGACAACCCGCTGCTGGACATGGTCGGGTTCGTGTCGGAACTCAACGGGCCGGTCATGGCGGTGTCTCTCGTGGTGGCGTCAGGGCTGCCGACCGTGCTGCTCGGCATGGCGGCGGCGATGGTGCTGCTGACGGTCGTGACCGTGATCTGGCAACGGTTCCACGCGCCGTCGCCACCCTCCGCCCCTCCGGGAGCGCCGCTGTGGCGGAGGGTGCTGCCGGGGCCGGCACGCAGTGCGGTACGCATCGGTCTGGTCGGAACAGCTCTGCTGATGTCGTTCCTGTCACTGACCGGCGTTCTGGCCCACCGGCTGCCCCTGGCGGAACGCTGGCATTCCGACTTCTTCGCCCGGTTCTACTTCTCGCAGCTGGCGGCGGCCGTCGTCGCCGTGGCGCTGACCGCCCTCGTAGCCGTGGCACGCGCCCGACGCCGGCCGCCGGCCGCCGGGGTGCTTGCGGCGCTGGTGTGTCTCGCGGCGGCGATCCCCGTCGTCGTGGGACAGGGTCTCCTCGGCAACTGCGTCGACGCCCTCGAGGGACCCTTCTCCCGCCGTGCCTGTATCGCTCCGCCCTCTGCGGCGTACGTCTGGACGGTCGTCCAGATCCTGGTCGGTTGGACCGGGGCGGCCGTGGCCCTGCTGGTGCCGCCGTGCGCGGCCCTTCGGGACCGGACGCTCCGCAAGCGCGCCGACGCAGGGGAGACCCCGTCTGTCCCGGCCTCTCCGGTGATCCGCTTCGGGCGGTCTCCCTGGGGGCGCACCGCGCTCGCTCTCACCACGGCTGCCGCGCTGTCGCTGGGCGCGTCCGCCTTCGTCGACGAGAGCCGCTTCGACCCCGCCCGTCTGGCCGGGACGGCACTCGGCGACGACGGGTGGGTCGACGGCGGGGACTTCCGTGTGCAGATGGCGCCCGGCTGGTACGACACGACGGCCGGGAGCGGCGCGGGGACCGGGGCGGTTCAGGGACCCGAACGCCGCCAACTGAGGCTGGAGAAGCCCGGGTTCGGCCAGCGCGCCGTGCTGGTGGTCGGACGCACCACCGCGCTTCCGATCGACCGGACGACACCCTACGTCCTCGCCGAAGGGGGACGCCGCACCAAGGTGGCCGGACATCGCGCCCTGGTCGCGGATTCTCCGGGCAACGACCGGCACATCGTGCTCATCGAAGTCGGAAAGGAGCAGCTGCGCCTCCAACTTACCGACTTCCCCACGAACATGGAGGACACCAAGGACAACCTCGACGCCATGCTGGCCACTTGGCAGTGGACCGGCGCAACGGGGAACTAGGCGGGTGTGGCACGACCCGTGAAGGGCTTGATGCCACGCCGCTGCATCCGCCGGGTGCCCCGCGAGAGAGCCGTCCGGCTCACAGGGAGGCCAGGGTCCCGCTGTCGGCGCTGCGTGCTCCTGCCGCGTCGTGGACGGGGGAGGCCACGAGGGAGTCGTCGAAGGGGCGAGCTCCGGGCAGTTGGTGGCGGGCGGCGACGAGAGCGGCGTCGATGTCGCGGGTGCCCGTGGCGACACACAGGGTGTACGTGATGTCTTCGAGGCGGCGCCGGGCCTCGTCGTTGCCCTCTTCGGCGTGCAGGGCGCTGAGGGCTTCGTACTGGGAAATGAGGTTCGCCAGGACGGCGGGGTGGGCCATCAGCATGGTCGGTCTCCTTCGCAACGGCGCCCGGGGCAGGCGTGTTCCGCAGTGGGGGCAGAGCCCGGCTACCCCGGCCGGTGCCCCTCACGCCTCACCTTTCGCTTGCTTTCGTACGCGTCACTCCTTTCCGTACGGGAGCAGGCGCCGCGTCGGCCGCGGCGAACCGGGCGGGTCTATCCGACGGCATCGCTTTCCCCCAGGCCGAGTTCGCGCTCCAGTCGGCTGCGGATCTCGCCGGGCAGTTCCCCCGTGCGGGCCCAGTCGACGATCAGCTCGGCGACATGGCGGAGCTTGACGTTGGTGTGCTGGGAGATGTTCCGCAGAACCTCCCAGCCCTCGTCCGGAGTGATCCGGCCCACGGCCAGGACGACTCCGATGGCCTGGTCGACGACGGCGTGCGAGCGGACCGCCTCCTGCAACTGCAGGTTCTCGTCCTCCAGGCGCGACATCCTGACCGCGTCCCGTTCCGACTGCCCGGCGCCCGTGTCCGACGCCGACGGGCCGGCGGTGCCGGACGTCAGCAGTTCACGCAGCTCCTGGCCGATGGCGTGGCGCGGGACGGGTCCGGCCGCGCCGTCGTGCGGCCCCGGACGCCCGGTCGCCCGCGCGCCGTCCCGGGGAGGTGTCGCCGTCATCGGTCGGCCCCCGAGGCCCGGCCGCGCGTGGCCGCCTGCTGCAACTGCCCGGGCCGGTCGTCGTGCTGAGCGATGAGGGTCAGCAGGTCCGAGACGGTCAGGCCGGCATCGGCCGGGTGGCGCAGGATGGTGCCCCGCTCGATGCGGTACGAGTTGGAGCGCCCCTGTCGGGTGTGGGTGAGATAGCCGTCCCGTTCCAGGTCGGACACGATCTTCTGGACAGCACGCTCGGTGAGATGGCAGCGAGCGGCGATGTCACGGATCCGGGTCGTGTTGTCGTCGGCGATGGCGGCGAGGACGCGGGCGTGGTTCGTCAGGAACGTCCAGCCGGTGTGGGTCTCAGGTACTCCTCTCATGCCCTCAGGATAGGACGCGCGATTCGCGTAAACAAAAGGGTGAAAGAAATTTCCTGTATCTCTTGACGTATACGCTGTGCCGGACCGAGCCTGGAGGGACCGAGACGTGGATGCCTTGGGAGCGACTGCCATGCAACGACGTGCGCATCCCGCGCAGCGCATGACCGGAGACGCGCGCGTCTGCGCGGGACCTCCCGCGCCCCGGGGCGATTCCTGTCCGCCGCCGCTGCACGTCCGTACGCAGTCCGCGGGCGACCGCACGATCGTCACCGTGCACGGTGAGATAGACATGGACACCGAGCAGGCGTTCCTGGAGGGCCTGGAGCAGGCGCTGGCCCGCTCGGTCCGGGGCATCGACCTCGACGTGAGCGGCGTCGACTTCTGCGACTGCGCCGGTCTCAACGCGCTGCTGCGCCTTCACCGGCGCGCGCTCGCCGAGGGCAGGACGGTTCTCGTCCGGGGCGGCGGAACCGCGGTCCACCGGCTCCTCTCCATGGCGGGCGCCCTGCCGCTCTTCACCCGACCGGGTGAGGGCGGAAGGGACGGCCACGGTGACTCCGCCGGACCGCGGCCGGGGGTCGTACACCCCGTCGCGACGGAGGCCGTGCCTGCGGTGTCCGCAGCCGGGGGCCGGATCGAACCGGTCGATGCGGAAGCCGAGTGGGGCGACGCCGCCGACGGCGCGCGTGACGCCTCGACCGCGGCGCGCCCCGCGCACGTGCGGTGACCGCCGTCCGCCGCCGTCGCCGAATCCCACGTCGCCTGGCGGCCCGAGGCAGGAAGGCATGAGCCCGGTGCGGCCTTCCCGCGCCTCGGCCGCCCGATCCGTCACCGCCGACGGCATCATCCGTGCCGGCTCTGGACGGCGAGGTCGACCACACCACCGGCGACGCGTTCCACCGTGCGTACCTGTCGAGCGTGTGGGGGCACCCTCTATTCGAGGATGCCGAGCCGCTGCCCCGGCTCGCAGTGGGTGCAGGCGCGCAGGCCCGTGGCGAGGAGGCTGCGCGCTTCCTCGCGGGTGACGGGGCGGCGTCGCTTGCCGGCCGCGTAGCAGTCCCCGGCGTGGAGCTCCACGGGGAGGCGGCCCTCGCCGATGCCCAGTTCCACGATCCAGTCCGGGGGCGCGGGCCGGCTGCGGCGCCCCTCCTCCTGTTCGGCCTCCCGCTTCCGGACGGCAGCGATCTTGAGGTCGATGCGCTCCAGCCACATGGCGTGCCAGACCCGCAGGGTCAGCAGTCGCGCCAGGTCAGGCGGGAGGTCATCGAACATGTATTTGATTCTAGGTCCAGACCCGCCCACGCTTCCATCTCGCGTGTTCGAATTTTCGTTCGATAACATGGGGGCAGGAGGTGGGTGTCATGACCGCGGATACGGAGGCACGCCGAACGCCGGGGGTGCCGAGCGTGATGCATGTGCGCTGCCCGGACGCCCTGCCGGAGGAGGTCTACCGGCACGTCCTGGAGCAGTTGTCGGAACTCTCGCCCGTCGTGCAGGCGTTGCCGCCGACCGCCGCCCTGGTGGAGCTGAAGGGTGCGCTGCGCTACCACGGCGTGGACGCGCGCAGGCTGGGGGAGACGCTCCGCATCCGGACGATCTCCCGGCTGGGCGTCGATGTCCGCGTGGGCATCGGGCCGACGATCGCCGTCGCGGCCACCGCGTCGGGCCAGGTGCCGGAACCCGGTGGCGTCCTCGCCGTGGCTCCCGAGCAGGTGGCGGACTGGCTGGGCCCGCTGCCCGTGGAGGCGCTGCACGGCATCGGGCCCCGCCAGGCGGCCGCGCTGCGGGACTACGGGGTGCACTGTGTCGGCCTGCTCGCCTCGATCCCCCAGGCGACCGTGCAGCGGGTCCTCGGAGGCCGCGCGGGACGGCTCGCCGCCGACCGGGCCCGCGGCATCGATCCCCGCCCCGTCGCCCCCCGCGCCCTCCCCGCCTCGGCCCGCGTCGAGCGCACCTTCACCCGGCACGCCCTCGACGGTGCCGGGGTGCGCGCGGCGCTGCTGGACCTCGTCGTCGAACTCGGCCACCGGCTGCGCCGCCGGGGACAGGCGGCCCGGGGTCTGACGCTGACTCTGCGGTTCGCCGGCGGCACGTCCTGGGAGAAGACCCGCCGGCTCGCGGCGGCCTCGGCCCACGACGAGGACCTGCGCCGGCTCGCCTACCGGCTCATCGACGCCGCCGGGCTCCAGCGCGGCCGCCTCACCGCGATCGCGCTCCGGGGCGAGGACCTCGTCGGCGCCGACCAGGTCGCCGAGCAGATCAGTCTGGACGGGGGGCGCGAGGCCCGTCTGGTCGCGGAGGAGGTCAGCGACCGCATCCGCGACAAGTTCGGCCCGCGGGCGATCGGCCCCGCGGCGCTGCTCGGCAGGGCCTCCTAGGCGAAAGGGCGGGCTCCGGCCCGCGATCCGGACGGCCGTGGCGTCGGCCGGCTCCCGTACGGCCGGATCTTCTTCCGGCGTTTGCGCACCACCGCCGCTCGCCGGGCAAGGCGACACAGCCCACACGCCGAATGCGCGAGGCGACAGCAGCCCACACGCCGACTGCGCGAGAAGGCCGGCTGTGGCGGGCTCGGGTTCGGCGGGCCGAGCGGCGACGGCGTCGAAGCGAGCCGCGTCGAGCGGGAACGGCAGCGGTACGAACGATCCGCAGTAGGCGCTCCCGGAAGCCGTCACCTCTGCGGTCGTACGATCCGGACGAACGCGCCTGCTGCCGGGCTCTGTCGGGAGAGGGTTCCCTGGCGGACCCTCAGGGGGCCGGTGATTCCGGGGTGTCCGGTGGGTCGGCGGGCGTGTTGCGCAACGGCAGCCTGGTGAGCGGGTCCGTCGTGTGCAGGACCGCGTCCACACAGGCGCTGGTGCGGGTGATCAGTATCGTGACGCCGATCATGTGGAGGGCGTCGCTCACCCCGAGGAGGGTGTAGAGGCCGCCCTCGTCGCAGGCGGCGACGTCCGACAGGTCGACTTCCAGGTCACCCTCGACGAGTTCCGGGACGGCCCGCCCGATGGCCTCCCGCAACTGGGGCCCGGTGTGCACGTCGAGGTCGCCGGAGACGCGCAGGACGATGCCGCCGGGCCCGTGCCGGGCCTGGCGGATCTGCAGTCGCCGTACTGTCTCCCGGCGCACATCCGTCGCTTTCCGACCGGCCGTGTCGCCGGTCATGAATGCAGTCGGCCGCTGTTTGCCCAACGGCCACGGCTCCCCCCGAACCGCCGACGGAAGCCGCGGCACTCCTTCCCCGCAATACGCCGCGCATGCCCGGCAGGCGGCCATTGTTGCGATCGCCGCGTGGGGCGCGCGGCGGAGCCCCGTCCGGCCCGGCGCCGCGGGGGAGTGCACCCCACCGTGCGACAGCCGTTCCGCCGCCGCACCGTTCGTCCGTGTGGCAGTGGCCGTCGTACGGTGATGGGTAGGGATTCACCCCGGGCGGGAAGGCTGGGCGGGTGGACGACTTCGACGTGGATGACGCGTTGCAGCAGGCGCTGGACCGCCTCACCCTCCTGAACGACGTCGCGGACGCGCTGTCGAGCACGCTGGACGCGGTGGAAGGCCTGCGCCGGGTGTGCCGGATCGTGGTCCCGCAGCTGGCCGACTGGGTGATGGCGGACCTCCTCGACGCCGAGGGCCGGCTGGAGCGGGTGTGCCTGACCCACCACGATCTCGACGTCGGCGTCGCCGATCCGAGCGGACCGCTTCCGGAGGTGCCCACCACCGCCTCCGGCCCCCTGTCCCGCGTACTGCTGGGCGCCGGGCCGCTCCTCCTGTCGGCCTCGGACGTCCCGGCCGCCGACCAGGCGAGCGATCCGCTGCACGCCGCGAACCTCGAACTCTTCGCCAGGCTGGGCGGGGACAACCTGATCGTCGCTCCCCTCCGTGCCCGCCGCCGCGTGCTGGGGGCGTTCACGATCGTCCGTCACGCGGGACGCCCGGCCCTGCAGGAGGCCGACCTGGCACTCGTCGAGGACCTCACCCACCGGATCGCGCTGGCCCTGGACAACGCCCGCCTGTACAAGGAGACCCAGAAGATCGCCGAGCGCCTGCAGCGCTCCCTCCTCCCCTCGCTGCCCGAGCTGCCGGGTCTGGAGATCACCGCCCGCTACGCGCCGGCCGCGACCGGAGCCGACGTCGGCGGTGACTGGTACGACAGCTTCCGTCTCCCGCAGGGCGACACGACCCTGATCATCGGCGACGTGACCGGACACGATCTGCGCGCCGCAGTCACCATGAGCCAGCTGCGCAACATGCTGCGGGGCATCGCCTGCGACCGGCAGGAGCCCCCGGCGCAGATTCTGCGCCGCTTCGACATGGCCGTGAACTCACTCTCCGAGCACACGACGGCGACCTGCATCTACGCCCTGCTCAGCGGGGCCCCGGGCGGGCCGTGGCACCTGCACTGGGCCACCGCCGGCCATCCGCCGCCGCTGCTGATCACCCAGGAGGGCGACACCCAGTACCTGGACGAGGTCCAAGGGCTGCTGCTCGGCGTCCACCCCACCGAGCCCCGGGTCGACGCCCGGCGTCCGCTGCCGCCCGGCAGCACGATCCTGCTCTACACCGACGGCCTCCTCGAGCGACGCGGCGAGGACATCGGCAGCGGGCTGACCCGGCTGCGCCAGCATGCGGCCGCACTGCACAGCCGGCCCCTCGGCGTCCTGTGCGACGAACTCCTCACCGGCCTGGCGGCCCACTCCACCGACGACGTGGCCCTCCTCGCCCTGCGCCTCCCCGCGGCTCGGTGAGCGGACAGGCTGCAGGGCCGGCCACGGCGCCGCCCGCCACTTCCCGGCCCGGGTGTCACAGCCAGCCGTTGCGGCGGAACGTCCGGTGCAGCAGCGTGGCCGCCACGACCATGACGGCGATGGCGAGCGGATAGCCGTACGTCCAGCTCAGTTCCGGCATGTGGGCGAAGTTCATGCCGTAGATGCCGGCGACGAGGGTGGGCGTGGCCAGGATGGCGGCCCAGGCGGAGATGCGGCGCATGTCGTCGTTCTGCCAGGTGCCCACCCGTGCGAGGTGTGCGTCGAGGACGGAGTTCAGCAGTTCGTCCAGCGAGCGCACCTCGGTGTCGGTGCGGTTCATGTGGTCCGCGACGTCACGGAAGTACGGCAGCATCTCCTCGGGCCACTCCGCGCGCGGCCCGGCGAAGTCCCGCACGACGGGCACCAGGGGCTGCACGGCGTCGAGGAATTCCAGGACCTCACGCTTGAGCGAGTAGATCTGCTCGGTGAGGTCCTCGCGGTCGGGGGAGAAGACGCGGCGCTCCAGCGCGGTGAGGTCGGTGCGCACCTGCACGGAGGCCGTGAGGTAGGAATCGACCACGGTGTCCAGGACGGCGTGCAGGACGGCGACGGGGCCGAACCGCTGCATGTGCGGCGCCTCGCCCAGTCGTCGCGCCGCCTCCGCCACGGGGTCGGCCCGGCCGTGCCGGACGGTCAGCACGAACCGGGGGCCGGTGAAGACCATGACCTCCCCGGTCTCCACGTCGCCCCGGTCCTCCAGGTACCAGAGCGTCTTGAGGGCGACGACGAGCACGTCGTCGTAGCGCTCCCGCTTGGGGCGCTGGTGCGCCTGGACGGCGTCCTCCACCGCCAAGGGGTGCAGCCCGAGCGGATCCGCCAGTTCCTCGAGTTCCCGCGGATCCGGATCGTCCAGGTGGATCCAGCAGAACTCCCGGTCGCCGACACGCTTCAGGCTCTCCAGCACCGCCGCCCGGCCGCCGTCGTCCTGCTTCTCGCAGTCCACGTGCTCGGGCGAGTCCGGAGAGTCACGGTAGATAAGACACTTCATTCCTCACACCTGCGCGGACCGGGCGATTGCATGCATGCGATCTCGGTCTTCCCCCACCGAAGCGGGAGCCGCCCGGCTGCCGGGCGGCGGCACGGGCGTCGGCGTCCGGGGCGGCTCACATGTCTGCGGCGGTCATTCGCGGGTGGATGCGAGCGCGCTCCAGCCGTTCTCCAGCACATCGAAGGCGCGGACGACCGCTTGGCGGCTGTCGTCGTGGTGCAGGGCGGCGCGGGGCGCTTCGAGGGCGAAGTGGGCGAGGGCGGTGCACGCGGGGTCGTCGGCGGGGAGCCCGCTCTCCGCCGCGATGACCTCGGCCAGTGCGGCTGTGTGGCGGAGCCACATGTTCTGGAGGTAGTCGCGCAGGGCGGGGGTGCCGTTCACCAGGCGGAGGAACGCGCCGAAGCGGGGATCGCCGTCCGGGGCGACCACCCGGGAGCGCAGTGCGTGATCGCGCAGGGCCGCGGGGACGGACTGCCCCTTCGGCCGCTCCCGGACCGCCGCGAGGAGGGCGGCCTCCTGAGCCGCGTCCTCGTCGAACACGAGGGCTTCCTTCACCGGGAAGTGCTTGAACAGCGTGGTGGTGGACACGTCCGCGGCGTCCGCGATCTCGCGAATGCCGACGTCGTCGTACCCACGCTCCAGGAACAGGCGCAACGCGGCGTCCGCGATGGCTCGGCGGGTGGCGGCCTTCTTGCGCTCGCGGCGGCCCGGAGGCGCGGGCGAAACGCCGGCATCGGAGTCGGACGTGGTGTCTGGCATGGCGGCAGTCTACCGCCAAGGTGGCTCAGCTTCAAAAGTTGACTCGTTGCACTTATGTACTCGGTGTGCTTTTCTTGGGGCGTGGTTGCGAGGCGCTGCCGCCCGAGCCATCCGTGCCTCTCCCGCCGCCCCGGCAGACCCCGCACATCCCTGAACGGGGCCGGCGTCCTCACCCCAACCAGCATCCGTACGGCCGCGGAGCGGCGGTACGTCGTGAACGGAGCACCACCATGACCACCACCCCTGCCCCGCGCATCGCCATCGTCGGCGCCGGTCCCGGCGGCCTGACCTGCGCTCGCATCCTCCAGCGGCACGGGATCACCGCCACCGTCCACGACCGTGACACGGCAGCCGCCGCCCGCGATCAGGGCGGCACCCTGGACCTGCACGCCGACAACGGCCAACTGGCCCTGGAGGCGGCCGGGCTGCTCGACGCGTTCCTGCGGCTGGCCCGCCCCGAGGGGCAGGAGATGCGCCGGCTGGACCCGTCCGGCGCGATGCTGTTCCACCACGTCCCCGGCGAGGGCGAGCTGTTCAAACCGGAGATCGACCGGGGTGACCTGCGCGAGCTCCTGCTCGGCTCGCTGCTCCCCGGAACCGTGCGGTGGGGCCACACCCTCAGGGAGGTCGGCGGACCCGCCGACGGACCGCGCACGCTGCACTTCACGGACGGGACGAGCATCGAGGCCGACCTCGTGATCGGTGCGGACGGCGCCTGGTCCCGAGTGCGCCGTGCCGTCTCCTCCGCCGTTCCCCGGTACAGCGGTGTGAGTTTCCTGGAGGCCTGGTTCGACGACGTCGACGCACGGCACCCCGACATCGCCGAACTGGTCGGCCGGGGCAGCGCCGCGGCGGCCGACGGCGAGCGCGGCCTGTTCGCCCAGCGGAACGGCGGCGACCACATCCGCGTCTACGTGATCCAGCGCGTCCCCGCCGACTGGATCACCGCCGGCGGCCTGACGCCCGACGACACCGAGGGAATCCGTCGCACACTGCTGGAGCGCTACGCCGCGTGGTCGCCGCGCATGCGCCGGCTGATCGCCGACAACGACGGCCGCTACGTGGACCGTCCGATCCACGCCCTGCCGGTCCCGCACACCTGGGACCGGAACCCGAGCGTCACGCTGCTCGGCGACGCCGCCCACCTCATGCCCCCGCTGGGTGTCGGCGTCAACCTCGCCATGCTCGATGCCCGCGACCTGGCCCTCGCGCTCGCGGCCGGCGGCACCGTCGACGACGCCGTCCGCAGATACGAGAGGACGATGGTGCCCCGCTCGACCGACATGGCCAGGCTCCTGGACGGGGCGGCCGCCGACCTGCTCTCCACGGAGCTGCCCGAGTTCGCCGGCGACGGCCGGCCGTGACCGGTCGGCGGTGCCGGGACCGGGGAAGCGGTCGAGCGGTGCCCGGGACGCCCGCCGCCTCCCTCCTCGGTCGACGGCGGGTCACGTCGGAGGGGTACCGGCTTTCCGGCCCCAGGCGGTGAGCATGCCGGCCGACAGCGCGGCGCAGTCGTCGGAGCTCAAGTACCGGATCGACTCGTCCAGCGCCGTGTCGTCGACCAGCCCGGTGTCGACCATCGCGGCTCTGCTGCGCTCCCACGTGTCCGCCCAGAACCGGCTCAGGGGACTCCCCGGCACCAACGGCGGCACATGGATCTCGGCGGCGACGGACGCGAGCCCCGCCTCGCGCAGCAGCTGCGGATACGACGGCACCCAGGAGACGTCGGTGCCGATGGTGGTCCGCAACCCCTGCCACATCGCCCGCATGGCCACGCTGTACGGGGTGCCGGGAGCCCGGTCGCTCGTCAGGTCGACCGCGTCACTCAGCACCAACACGCCTCCGGGGGCGAGGAGTTCGGCCAGTGTGCCGATCAGGCGCTCCCGCTCGGGCAGGTGCATCAGCACGAAGCGGGCGTGGACGAGCGAGAACCGGCCGGGCACTGCGTCCGGGGCGGTGATGTCGGTCTCCAGCACCTCCAGACCGGGAACGGGCCGCGCGCGCAGGAAGCGAACGTCGCGGTCCACGGCGAGGACGCCGGCCACCCCGCACTCGTCCAGCAGCCGTCGCGAGACCGTACCCGTGCCTGCACCCACGTCGAGGCAGCGCCACCCCGGGCCCGCCCCGAGCGCCCGCAGGCGTCCCATCGTGATGTCGTCGTAGGCGAGGGCGCCGAAGTCGATGCGCTCGCCCTCGCCGGCCTGTTCGGGACGGAAGACGGCTTCGCCGTAGCGGCCGTCGCCGGGCGCGTCCCCGCCCGGAGCCGCGGTCACGTCGCGTCCGGCGTGCCGGGAAGGGCGCGGCCGCTGCGTGGCCGCACCGCGTCGGCGAGGAGCGGGTGCTGCGGATCGTCGAACGGTTTCACGGCCGGACCTCTTCGCACGGTGGGGAGATGCGGGGCGGCCGTGCCGGGGCCGCCGCCCCACCGATCCTCCACGGGCGCCGGCCCGTCCGGCCGAGGCGCGCCGGGCCTGAGCCGATCGGCCCCACGGGCTGCGCGGCGGCCGGCGGCGGTCGCGAGGGGGCTTGCCACGCGGCCACCGCGTGCGGGGCAGCGCTGCAGCGTCCCCGTTCGGAGGGGGGGGGCGGCCGCGCGCTTCGGGTTCCGGTGCCGGGCCCTCCGTACCGGCAACAACGTGCCGGTGCCCGGCACCGGAACCATCCGCGGTCTCCCCTCGCGCCGTCCTGCCCGCCCGGTGTCCGCCCGCGCACTGCCGGTTTCCGGCAACGTTCTTTGGGGGACCGCGGTCATCGGGGCGCGGCTCCTCGACTGGCCCGCGCGGGAACTCTGAGCGCCGTCGGCGGCCGCGTGCGGGTGACCGGGACGGCCGGGGGCGAGGACGCGTCGTACGCCGCCCCGCCGTCCCTCCGCCGGCGGCTGTGACGATCTCGGCGGCCGGTGCGCAGTACAGGAAGTACGAGTCCGGCAGGGGAATGGGGGAGGGCGTGAGCCTGATGGGCACGACGGTGGAACGGGGCTCGGCCTGAGATGAACCGGATCACCGGACCTTCCGGCCGGGCGTGGGCGATGCTGGCGGTGCCGCTCGTCGTGTTGCTGGCCCTGTCCGCGCGAGGCTTTCTGCCGGAGGAGGAGCGCGTCGGCCTGCACGCGGTCCCCGGGGCCCTGAGCGACGTACGCCTTCCGGGCGGGGCCACGGCCGCGCTCTCGCGGTGCGGCAGTCCTCGCTCACCACGGCCCGAGGCGGCGGGACAGGGGGAGCAGGACGGTGCCACGCCCTCCCTGGCCATCGCCTCCTACGGCTACTCCAGTTCGGGTCCCGCCTTCGACGGGGCGCCCGCCTTCACCGTCTCGGTGCGCATCGACCCGGGATCCCGCCCCCTGCTGCTTCCGGCGTCGCCGGGGACGCACGCGGTCGCGGAGCACCGGGTCACGATCGACATACAGGGAGCGCACGGCGAGGGGCGCACTGCGTCGGCGCGGGGCCTCACGGCGCGCGTGATGCAGGGGTACGGGGGCAAGCCCGCGTCGCCGTCGAAGTCCGGCGCCTACCGGTTCACGCGCCCCGGCGAACTGATTCTGGAGATCGACCTGCCCCGGCGGGCTGTCTGCCCCGGGCACTCCGTGCAGGACGTGGGCCGGTGCGCCCCCGACACCACGAACCGGATCGAGGACTGTCCGGCGGTCGCCGTCACGCTCACCGACGAGTCGATCCGGCTGCACCGGGCGGCGGAAGCGGGCTTCGCGAGCCCGAAGCGGTTCAGCGATCGCCTGGTGGCGGTGTGGTACGAGGAGAGCGCCGCGAAGGCGTGACCCCGCCCCGCTGCTACCGCTGTCGTCACCCGTGAACTGCCCCTGCCGGCAGGTTGGTTGAGCTACGGGGCCGGGGCCGCGCCGACGGCTCCCGCGAGCACCGTGGTCACGACCTTGTGGAGCGCCCCGGCTTCGGGCGGGGCACCCTTGCGGTCGGCGAACAGCAGGTGCCCGGCCCCGATGAGCGTGGGCGCGAGGGTGTCCACGTCGGCGTCCGCCGCGAGGCGGCCCCGCGCGCGCTCGGCGGTGAGGTAGGAGGCGACCGTCGCCGTGGCCTCGGTCAGCAGCGGGATGCCCGTCGGCGTGGTGGCGCGCAGGCGGGCGCGGAGACCGTCCCGCGAGGTCACGAGGCCCACGATCGCCACCGCGACCGACTCGAAGAGGTCGGTGAGCACGGCGGTGAGGTTGGCGGCGACGGTCCCGGTGCCCGCCGACGCGCACAGGGCGGCGGCCCGGGCCTCGATCCGGCCGATGCGGTCCTGGACGAGTTCGGCGAGGAAGCCGTCGAAGTCGGAGAAGTACCGGTGCAGGATGCCCTTGGCGCAGCCCGCCTCCGTGGTGACCGCCCGGCTGGTCAGGGCGTCCGGACCGTCCCGGAGCAGGACCCGCTCGGCGGCGTCGAACAGCTGCTCCCGCGCGTCGCGGAGAGCGACCCCTGTCGGCATGGCGTGTGTTCCTCATTTCCCGCTCGTGGCGGCCCCGTTGACGAGTGGGCAAGTGCCCACCATAGTGGGCGCATGCCCATCCTACCTCCGGGGCATGACCGCCCCGACGGCCGCGAACCCTCTCAACTCCTCTCCGCCGCCCAGTCGTTCGGCTCGGACGCCGAACGCTACGACCGGGTCAGACCCCGCTATCCCGACGCCATGGTGGACCGGATCGTCGCGGGCAGTCCCGGCCCCGACGTCCTCGACGTCGGCTGCGGGACCGGTATCGCGGCCCGGCAGTTCCGGTCCGCCGGGTGCCGTGTGCTGGGCGTCGAGCCCGACGGGCGGATGGCCCACCTCGCACGCCGACTCGGCACCCGTGTCGAGGAGTCGACGTTCGAGGCGTGGGACCCGGCCGGCCGCACCTTCGACGCGGTGGTCGCCGGCCAGGCCTGGCACTGGATCGACCCCGAGGCGGGAGCGGCGGCCGCGGCGCGCGTGCTGCGCCCCGGCGGCCGACTGGCTGCCTTCTGGAACGTCTTCCAGCTCCCCGCCGATGTGGCGGAGGCACTCGCCGAGGCCTGCCGGCGCGTGCTGCCGGGCTCCCCGATGGACCCGAGGGCGCTGACCCGCGGCGCCCTCGACCTGTACCAGGGGCTGTTGGTCGACGCGTCCGACGGCATCCGTGCGACGGGTGACTTCACCGTGCCGGAGCGGTGGCGGTTCGACTGGGAATGGTCCTGCACCCGGGACGCCTGGCTCGACCAGCTGCCCACCTTCGGTCCCTTCACGCGGCTCCCGCCCGACGGGCTGGCCGAGGTCCTGGAGGGAGTCGGGGCCGCCGTCGATGCGCGGGGCGGCAGCCTTTCGGTGGCGTACGCGACCGTGGTCGTCACGGCCGTGCGCGCCGGCGCTGCCTGAACCGCGGGCGGGTGACCGGAGCGGTGCGGTCGGATCCGGGCGGTGCCGCGGCCGGGCGGGGTGCAAATGCCGTGATTCGGGAGGGGCGTTCCCTTTCGGCGGGATCGCGGGTTAGGGTCGCGCTCAGTGAGATCTTGAGTCGAGGTGGTCCAGATGGAGAAGACGGCAACAGCGCGCCGGGGCAGGCCGGCGGGCGTCCGCTCCGTCGAAGGCGAGCTGACGGCCCGTCAGGCGGCCATCGTCGAGTTCGTCGCGAGCGAGGTCGCCCGCCAGGGCTACCCGCCGTCGATGCGCGAGATCGGCAGGGCCGTGAACCTGGCCAGCACATCCTCCGTCGCGCACCAGCTGATGGTCCTGGAGCGCAAGGGCGTCCTGTACCGCGATCCGCACCGGCCCCGCGCCTACCGCGTGCGCCCGACCTGGGCGCCGGACCTGGGCGGCAGCTCCAGCAGGCCCCCGGCCGCGGTGCCGCTCATCGGGCGGATCGCCGCCGGTGTGCCCGTCCTGGCCGAGGAAGCGGTCGAGGACGTCTACCTGCTGCCCCGCCAACTGGTCGGCGAGGGCGATCTGTTCGCCCTGACCGTGGCCGGCGACAGCATGATCGAGGCGGCCATCTGCGACGGCGACATCGTCACCGTCCGCCGCCAGGACAGCGCCGATCACGGGGACATCGTCGCCGCACTCATCGAGGACGAGGCCACCGTCAAGCAGCTGCACCGGCGGGACGGCCAGGTGCTGCTCATGCCGCGCAACCCCGCCTACGCCCCGATCCCGGGCGATCAGGCGGTCATCCTGGGCAAGGTCGTCGGCGTCCTGCGCCGGCTCTGACCCGAGCGGTCCGGCCGCGCCCCGGAGAGCGGGTGATCCCGGTGGCAGCGTCCCCGAAGGCACGTGCCCTGTTGTTTGCGCCCCGGTGATCGGGTGACTCGAGGCACCTCGGGCACGCATGCCCGCCAGGACTGTGTGCCGCGGCCTCGACCCCTTAGGAGCTCACTGTGTCCACGCCGAACGAAGGCAGCGGCGCGGCCGGGGGACTGGATCCCGCGCGGCTCGACGACCAGCAGCTGCTGCGCGAACTGGAGAGCGTGCACCGCACCCGGCACGACACGTTCCTGCACGGCGCGCCGGATGCCCTGGACGCCCACGACCGCCGGACGGCGGCGCTGGAGCAGGAGTACCTGCGGCGCAACCCGCAGCGGGCGGTCGCCGCGGGCCGCACCCGGGAAGGGGCACGGGCCCGCGAGGCCTGAGCGGCGGGCACGGGCGACGCCCCGGCCGTGCGTGGAGTCGCGTGCGCCCGGGACGCTCACGCCTGGGTGCGTCGTACGCACTCCGTGACCACGCCGCTCAGCGTGCCGGTCTGCTCCAGCAGCTCACGCTGCACCCGGGCGCCGTTGCCGGTCCGCAGCAGTTCGGTGGCGGTCTTCTCGGCGCGGTCGGCGTCCCCGCTGTCACGCAGGGCGTCGCCGACGTGGTCCAGCAGGGCCCGGACGACCTCGCCGGCGGGCGCGGGCTTCATGGTCAGCGGGTGGAGGAGGTCCTTCTCCAGCCCCGACCTGGCCGCCCGCCAGGCGGCCAGCCGCAGCAGCTCGACACTGTGGCCCACCGGCTCCACACCCGCACGGGCCTCACGCGCCGCCGTCTCCACGAGCCCGCGGGCCAGCGTGGCGATGAGGGTGGTGGTACTCGCCTCCAGGCAGACGTCCGAGACGCGGATCTCGACGGTGGGGTACTGGTCGGAGAGCCGGGCGTCGAAGTAGACCATGGCCTTGTCGAGCGCGACCCCGGTGGCGACCATGTCGTCGACCCGCCGGTGGTAGCGCTCGGCCGACCCGAAGAGTTCGGTGGGGCCCGCCATCGGCCAGCGCCCCCACACCCGGCTGCGGTAGCTGCTGTACGCGCTGTTCCGGCCCTGCCAGAACGGGGAGTTCGCGCTGATCGCCGTCAGCACGGACAGCCAGGGGCGGATGCGGTCGAGGACCGCGACGCCCTCGTCGTCGTTCTCGACGGACACGTGGATGTGGCAACCGCAGACGAGCGTCTCCTGCGTCGCGAGACCGAACTCGTCGGCCATCCACTGATACCGGCTGTTCGTGCTGACCGACGGACTCACCGGCAGCGGCGACGTGGCGAGCGCCACCACGGCCGCACCCGCCTCCCCGGCGAGCCGTGCCGCCTCCTTGCGGCAGCGCACGATCTCGGCGCCGAGCTCGGCCATGTCCGACTGCGGATGGGTGGCGAACTCGACCTGCTGCTGATGCAGCTCCTTCTCGAACGTCTCCTCCTCCGGATCGTCCTTGGCGGCACGGGCGAGTACGGCCGCGGCCAGGGCCCGGGGCTCCCCGGTCTCCGGGTCGACCAGGAGAAGTTCTTCCTCGACTCCGACGGTGCGCACGTGTTGCGGCCTCTCTGCGGGGGGTTTTCTGGAGCTGGGGAGGTGCGGGGGCCCGGGGCGCTACCGGACTTTCCGCGCCCCGCCCCGGTGGAGCGTGCGAGCGGCTTTCTCACCCTGCACGAACGGATCGATCTCCGGGTCGTAGGTCCCGGCATGGTCGGCGAGGGCGTCGGTCACCCGCTCCCACTCCTCGACCTCGGCTTCCGCGCGTGCCGCCTCGGTGCCCGTGAGGGAAGGGGACTTCACGGCGTGCCGTGCGGCGTCCCGCGCCACCTTGGACTCGTGGTGCGACATGCCCGTGGCGCGTCGTCGTACGTCCTCCCAGGCCGCCCGTTCCTCTCCGGTCGGCCCCTCCACCTGCGCCTGTGGGTCCTCGGCGATGTCACGCTGCTGTTCGAAGCTCACTTCTCGTCCTCGAGGTCGGTTCGGCTGCCCGCCCTTCCGGGATCCGACTGCCCTGGAACAGCGCCCGGACACCCCCGCGGGCAGGCGCCGGTCCGAGCCGAGCGGCGGACGACCACGGCTCCCCCGTAGGCATCAACCAGAACCCGCATGCGGGGGAGAAGACTGACACTATCGGGAGGAATCCGTCTGTTTCCGGAGAAAGGACGCCGGGTGGACGTGGACGCCGTCGCCGATGAGCTGTACGGGCTGCGGCCGGAGCAGTTCACCGCCGTCCGCAACGAACGCGCCGCGGCTGCCCGCACCGCGGGCGACCGCGAGCTGTCCGAGCGGATCGGTGCGATGCGCCGCCCGAGCCTCTCCGCGTGGGCCAGCAACCTGCTGGTCCGGCAGCAGCCCGACGAGATCGAACCCCTGGTCCGGCTCGGCGAAGCACTGCGCCAGGCCTATCAGGATCTGGACGGCGCACAGCTGCGTCAGCTCGCCGGGCAGCAGCAGGCCCTGGTCAGGGCACTGTCCCAGCAGGCGAAGCACCTGGCGGCCGAGGCGGGGCACCCCATCGGCGAGAGCGCCCTGCAGGAGGTACAGGAGACCCTGCACGCGGTGCTCGCGGACGCGGACGCCGCCCGGGAGTGGGCCGCGGGACGGCTCACCAGGCCGCTGAATGCGGTCGTGGGCTTCCCCGCCGTCACCCCGGCCACCTCGACCCCGCGGAAGGCCCCGACCCGCGGTGGTCCTGCGGAGCCGGCCGCGCCGCCCCGCGAGCCGGGCCGGGCGAGCGCTGCGGACCGGGCGCGGCAGCGCAAGCAGCTCGCCGAGGCCCGCCGGACGGCCGAGTTGGCCGAGCGCGACGTGCACGCGCAGGAGAAGGAGAACGAGGCGGCGCAGCGGGCGGCTCAGGACGCCCGGCGGCTGACGGAGACCTCGCAGCAGCACGTCGCCGGGCTGCGGGAGCGCATCGCGGAGCTGACCGAGGAGCTGGCGGGCGCAGAGAAGGAGCACCGGCAGGCGCGCACCGACGAGCGGGCGGCGAGCGAACGGGAACGCGACGCCGACCGCCGGCTGCGCGCGGCCCGCGCCAGCGCCACGAAGGCCGCCGAACAGGTGCGACGCCTGGGCGGCGCCGGGGGAGACGACACGTGAGGACCGGGCCGCCCGGCCGGTGCCGCAGGTGAAAGGCGTCCGGGGTCCACGACGGCACGGGGGCGGCCCCGACCAGGCCGTAGAATCCCGCGAATGCCGATATCGCTCCTCGCCGGCCGGGTGGCACTGGTCGCCGCCGTCGTGCTCCTCGCCGGGTGCGGCGCCGACGGGCCGGGCCCGGCCGGTCCGGCGCCTAGTGGCTCCGATACCGGTGCAGGGTCCGCCCACCGGGCCTGGGCGTACGAGTACGTTTCCGACGTGGACCCCGTCGGCAACGAGCTGCTCGACATCGCCGCCGTCTCCCGGCGCGAGGCCTGGGCCGTGGGCATGCTGCACGCTGCCGGCGGCTCCGCCCCGCGCATGCAGATGCTGCGCTTCGACGGCTCGCGGTGGCGGCGGTACGACCTGGCCTCCGACCTCGGTGACGCACTCGACGGTGGCACGCTCGGCTCGCCGACCCTGCACGCGGGAGCGGGCCAGGCCTGGCTTTTCGCGCGCGTCGTCGGGGGGCCGGGCACCTCCCCCGCTCCGATCGCCGCCCGGTTCGACGGCACCCGCTGGCGAGCCGTCGCGCCGCCCGCGGAGAGCGGCCTGACCCGCGTCGCGGTGCTCGGGCCCGCGGACGTCTGGGCGCTCGGGAACCCCGGGCGACGAAAGGCCTGGCACTGGGACGGGCACGGATGGACCGCCACCCGACTGCCCCTGGAGGCGACGGCCCTCACGACGGACACCGCCGGCGGGGACCTCCGGGTGGCCGGGAACGTGCCCGACCCCGAGGCGGACAAGGCGGACGCGTCCGATCCGGACCACCCGAAGCCGCGTCCCCTCCGGCTCGCGGCCGCGCGATGGGACGGGCGGCAGTGGCGTGAGGAGCGGATGCCGGACGTCGCCACGGATGACGCGGAGTTCCCCGGCTGCCGGACGCCGGTGCACACGCTCGTCGCGCGGGGGGCCGACGACGTATGGGCCATGGGGATCGAGTACGGCCCGTACACCGGGACCGCATACGCCCCTCCGGGCGACCGGCCCTGCGCCCTGCACTGGGACGGCGAGCGGTGGAGCAAGTCGGGCGCGCTGCCCGCCGGGGTCCTCGACGCCAGGAGGGTGCGCGGGGAGAACGGCGAGGTGAGGCGAATCGCACGACCGCCCCGCGTTCCCGGCATCACCGGAAAGCTCACCGAGGCCGACAGGAAACAGGTGTTCCGGCTGGCCGAGATCACCCCGGTGCCGGGGACCGGCGAAGCGTGGGGCGTCGGCACCGTGGGGCGCGGAGCGTCCGGCGACGCGAACTTCAGCCGCGCCGTGATCGTGCGGTACCGGCCCTAGGTGGTGTCCGAACGGTCCCTTCCCGGGCCCGACGACCCGGCTCCGCCGTCAACCCGTCGGAACCCGTGATCAGGGTCGTCTCAGTCCTTGCGGCCGGTCGCCGCGACCGTGACGCCGAGGCCGATCATCGTCAGCCCGCCGACGCCGCCGATCAGCGAGAGCCGCCGCGGTGAACGGGCGAACCAGTCCCGTGTGGTGGCCGCGACCAGCCCCCACACACTGTCGGACGCCAGCGCGATGACGTTGAAGACCAGGCCGAGCACCAGCATCTGGACCGGGATGTGCCCCTGTTCGCGGTCGACGAACTGGGGCAGCACGGCCGCGAAGAACACGATCGTCTTGGGGTTGGCCACACCGACCGCGAACCCGTCCCACAGGGTGCGCAGGCTGCTGTGTGCGGGACCGTCACCGCTGAGCGAGGCGCGCAGCGAACCGCGCTGCCGCACCGCCTTGACACCCAGGTGGACCAAGTAGGCGGCGCCCGCCAGCTTCAGCACCGTGAAGACCAGGACGGAACGCTCCACGACGGCGCCGACCCCGAACGCCACGGCGACCACGAGCACATACGCGCCGACGGTGTTGCCCACCACCGTGGTCATCGCGGCGCGGCGCCCGTGCGCCAGCGCGCGGCCGATCACGAACAGCACGCTGGGCCCGGGTATCACGATCAGCAGGAACGACATGGCCGCGAAGGCCAGCAGTCGGTCGGAAGACACCATGCGGTCATCCAACAGGGGAACGTTTCCCGCCCGCAGCCCATTTTTGGCGGTGGGCCGGGCCGCCAATACAAACCGGCGGGTCCCTATGTTGTGGTCGACAGAATCGGTTCTGCGTCGCCGACGGCGCCCAGGTCGTCGAGAACGGTCCCGCGGAGGGCGTTGTAAAAACCAGCTATCCGGTTTTATTCTGAGGGAGTTCCACGGCTCGCCCCTCCGGGCCATCGCTCGGCCTGCGGGTGTTCTGGTCCCGCTGCGTGCTGTTGGTCGGCCCTCATGGGCTTCCGCGATCCCCGCCCGTGTTCATCGGGGCGGCGCGAACGCCGTGGTTTTCGCCTGCGCTTGTGCGCGTTCTCGCTCCGGGTTCCGAGTACCAGTTCCGAATGCACCGCGGGTGCGCCGATCTGCGCGCCGTCCTGTTCCGTCCATGGATCTTCGCTGTTGGGGGTTGTGATGTCTGGTGGGGTCGGTTGCCCGTTCGCGGTGGATGCTTCGGGACGGGACGTGCAGGGGGAGGCGGCCCGCTGGGCCGAGACGGGGCCCGTCGTACGCGTGGTCCTGCCCGGCGGTGTCGAGGCCTGGGCGGTGACCGGGCTGGAGACCATCAAGGAACTGCTGCGGGACCCCCGCGTCTCGAAGGACGCGTACCGGCACTGGCCCGCCTGGCAGCAGGGCGAGATCGGTGCCGCATGGCCACTGGCGATCTGGGTGTCCGTGCAGAACATGGTGACCGCGTACGGCGAGGACCACCGCAGACTGCGGCGGCTGGTGGCCTCGGCGTTCACGGCGCGCCGGGTCGAGGGACTGCGCGGCCGCGTCGAGGACATCACCGAGGGCCTGCTCGACGAACTCGCCGCGCGCCCGGCCGGCGGCGCCGTGGATGTGCGGCGGGCCTTCGCGCAGGAGCTCCCCGTGCGCGTGCTGGCCGAACTGTTCGGCATTCCGGGCCAGTTCCGGGAGGCGATCTCCCGGATCATCGCGGGGTTCTTCGACACCGCACTCTCCCTGGAGGAGGCGCAGGCCAACGGGGTGGACCTCTACCGGACGCTGAGCGCGCTCGTGGACCTGAAACGCCGTTCGCCCGGGGACGACCTGACCAGTGCGCTGATCGCGGTGCGGGACGGGGACGGCGACCAGCTGTCGGAGAAGGAACTCGTCGACAACCTGATCCTGCTCTACACGGCCGGGTTCGAGACCACGGTGAACCTGCTGGACCACGCGGTGGCCCTGCTGCTTCGCCACCCGGACCAACTGGCTCTTGTGCGCTCCGGCCGCGCCGCGTGGCAGGACGTCGTGGAGGAGACGCTGCGCGTGGAGACACCCGGCGCGAACGGGATCCTGCGCTACGCCGTCGAGGACCTGGAGATCGGCGGTGTGGTGATCCCCCAGGGCGACGCCATAGTCATCTCGTTCGTGTCGGCGGGACGCGACGCCACGGTGCACGGCGCGGACGCCGGGGTGTTCGACGTGACGCGCCCGACGCGGCGCGACCACCTCGCGTTCGGATTCGGTACCCATTTCTGCGTGGGCGCGCCGCTGGCACGGCTGGAGGCCCAGGTGGCGCTGCGCGGCCTGTTCACCCGCTTCCCGGACATGGCCCTGGCGGTGGCGCCCGAGCAGTTGCGGCCGCTGGAGTCGTTCATCTCCAACGGACACCGCGAACTCCCCGTCCTGCTGGGGGAAACGGCGCACCCGCGCGGGAACGAGGCTGCGGAGGCCGGCCGTCCGGCAGGCGTGAACAGGTCGGAAGGCTGCCCGGTGGGCGCCGGGGCCATACCCGCGTAGCCCTCGCCGGGCGCTGGGGGCCATACCCGCGTAGCCCTCGCCGGGCGCCGGGCGCCGGGTGCCGTACCCGCGTAGCCCTCGCCCGGGGCGTACCTGCTCAGCCCCCTGGCCGCTGCCCGGTGAGGCGGCGGCCAGGAGGACGCGCCGCGGCTCCTCCGCTGACCGGATCGGTCCGGCGGCAGCCCCGATCGAGCCTGGGACGACGGCCCCGGGCAGGTCAGAATGGGTGACATGAACCGAGCACTGATCGTCGTCGACGTCCAGGAGTCGTTCCGGGCACGTCCCCTGTGGGAACAGATCTCCAACCCCGGGATCGCCGAGCCCGTCAACCGGCTGGTCGCCCTGGCCCGGGCCGCGGGCGACCGGGTCGTCTGGGTGCTGCACACCGAACCCGGCAGCAATGACGTGTTCGACCCGGCCTCGGGCCACGTGCGCCTCCTCGAAGAGCTCGACGGCCCGAGGCCGGGTGAACCCGTACTGCACAAGACGTCGCACAACGCGTTCACCACCACGAACCTCCAGCAGCTGCTGACCGACGCCGGGGTCCGGGAGCTGTGGGTGTGCGGCATCCGCACCGAACAGTGCGTCGAGACCACCACACGGCTGGGCAGCGATCTGGGGTACCGCATGGTGTTCGTCACCGACGCCACGGCGACCAACCCCATCGGCCACCTCGGCGCCACCGAGATCATCGAGCGGACCGAGGCGGTACTCCGGGACCGCTTCGCCCGGATCGCCACGGTGTCCGAACTGGAAGCCGAACAGGAGGCGTCGGCTGCGTGAGCCGGGTCGTCTTCGTCCTGCTGCCCGGCGTCCACCTCCTCGACCTGGCCGGGCCCGCCCAGGTGTTCAGCACGGCGGCGGACTTCGGGCGCGCCTACGCACTCGACTACGTCGCCGAGCGGGAGCAGGTGATCAGCGCCCAGGGCCTGCCGCTGACCGCCCGCACCCAGTGGCCCGACCTGACACCGGACGACCTGGTCGTCGTACCGGGCTGGCGCGCACCCACACTGCGCGGCGGCCCGGCGCCGGACGACGGCACACTGCGCCGGCTGCGCGGACACCACGCCGGCGGCGGGATCGTCGCCAGCGTCTGCGCGGGCGCCGAGGCACTCGGCCGGGCAGGCCTGCTGGACGGCCGCCGGTGCACCACGCACCACGACGTGCAGGAGGAGCTGGCGGCGCGGTATCCGCGCGCTCTCGTGGTGCGGGACGTGCTGTTCACCACGGACGACCGGGTGGTGACCTCGGCGGGCATCGCCAGCGGCATCGACCTGGCGCTGCATCTGCTGGCCGTCCGGCACGGCCCCGGTCTCGCGGCCCAGGTGGCCCGGGACATGGTGGTCTACGCACGCCGCAACGGGCACGAACCCCAGGCCAGCGCCATGCTGCGGCACCGCTCCCACCTGGACGACACCGTCCACCGCGTCCAGGACCTCATCGACGACCGGTTCGCGGAGCCACTCCCGCTGAGCACGCTCGCCGCGTCCGCCGGCGTCAGCGAACGCACCCTGACCCGCCTGTTCGGGCGCGCCACGAACGGCCTCACACCACTGCGCTACCAGCAGACCCTGCGCCTGGAGCGGGCCGAGTACCTGATCGGTCACGGGGCGACGGTGGAGACGGCCGCGCGGGAGGTCGGTTTCGAGGACGCGCGCATGCTGCGCCGTCTGCGGTCCCGGCCGGTACGCCCCGCCCCCGCCTAGCCTTGCCGGAGCCGGCCCCGCTCAACGCTCCGTCCCGCTCAGGGCCGGCGTCAACCGGTTCCAGGGATTGGGCAGGTCACCGGTCACCGGCCCGGCACCCGCGGCGTGACGCTCGCGTGCCGTGCGCACGACCAGCGGCACCAGCGCCCCGGGCACCCCGTACACCAGGTGGCAGAACCGCTCGGCCGGATGCCGCGAGGTCCAGGACGGCCGGCTGAACGCCGACACATAGGTCGACCAGTGGCCCTCGAAGGTGACGACGAGATCGGCGGCTCGGGCGTATCCGGGCGCCGGGTGCACGCCCGGATTCAGTACGACGGGGGAGGCCCCCAGCCGACGTACCGACCGCACCAGCCTTCTGCAGGCGGGCAGTTCGGCCGGTGTCGCGGTCACCCGGTCCAGGAAGCAGCCGTCGGCGCCGTACCACTCCCGGTGCCGGACGACGTCGTTTGCCACCTCCGCCGCGGAGCGGGCGCCGTAGTCGGTGTCGACGTAGCCCAGCAGCCGGGCACCGGCCGCCTTCAGCGCCTCGGCGGCCGCGGTGAACGCCGGATCGGGCTCCGCGCCGGGACCATCGGCCGGGTTGATCACGACGCCGTAGGTGCGGTCCGCCGCCGTGATCAGCCGGTGCCAGGCGGCCGGGTCCTCCGCAGGATGGACGTTCTCGGCCGGTGGTCGGTTTCAGGTCACGCCCGGCGTCCGCACGGGCGGTGCCCGCCGGGTCGGCCGACCCGGCATCGTGGACAGGCCCCGCGCGCGGGAGTGGGCCGTCCGCACTGTGGACCGCCCGTTGACACGTGTTGCCCGGCTTCGGCAGGCTACGCGATCATGCAGCTCGCCAGTGGCCTCGGTGCCACGCTCGTGCAGCGCCGCCACGTCGACCTCGGCCGTGTGGCGAGCGCCATCTGTTGCCGCGCCGTCTAGGCCCTCGCCCGCTCCGAGTTGCCGCGGCGCCCGTCCCTGGGCTGCTTTCCGACGGCCGCCGGGCAGCGTCCTGACCCACGCCAGGGCTGCCCGCCGGGGCTGCGTCCGGATGCGCCTCAGGGCTGCCCGCCGGGGTTGCTTCCCGACGCGCCTCACGGCTGCCCCCCGAACACCCACCGGGGCTGCTTCCTGACGCGTACCGGGGCTGCTTCCCGACCCGTGGGGCCTGCCGTCCGACGCGCGCCACGGCCGCTTCCCGACCGGGTCGAGGCCGCTCCCCGGCCCGCACCCGGACTGCTTCCCGGCCACCACCCGACCGGCTCCCGCGAGCGCCTCAAGTCCGCGTGGAGCCCGCCCGCCCCGGTCCCCCTCCCCCTGTTCCGCCGACCTGGCGCGGGACGGCCACCCGCACGCCTCGCGTGCCGGACGGCCGATCTCGCCCGCGCCGAGGAGTTGCCCTCATGCCACCCTCTTCGAACGACCGATCCGCCCTGTCGCGGCGCGCCTTCGGTGGCGCGCTCGGCGCCGGAGCCGCCACCGCCGCGGTGGGACTCCCGGCCGCCACGGCGCAGGCACAGCCCGCCGCCGGGCAGCATCAGGAGCAGCCCTTCCGGGCCGTGGCGGGCCGGCACGCACGGCGGCCCAACATCCTGTTCATCCTCGGCGACGACCTGGGGTGGGCAGATCTGTCCTGCTACGGCGCGCCCCACATCAAGACCCCGAACCTGGACCGGCTGGCCCGCCAGGGCGTGCGCTTCACGGACGCCTACTCGGGCTCCGCGACGTGCTCACCGACCCGCTTCAGCCTGTACACGGGACGCTATCCGGGGCGTACGAAGGGCGGCCTCGCCGAGCCGATCGCCAACAGGTCCGACGGACTTGAGCCGACCCACCCGACCCTGGCCTCCCTGCTGAAGGGTGCCGGCTACGCGACCGCGCTGATCGGCAAGTGGCATTGCGGCTACCTGCCCGACTACTCGCCCACCAGGTCGGGTTGGGACGAGTTCTTCGGCAACTTCGGCGGCGCGCTGGAGTACTACTCCAAGCTCGGCCTCGGCGGGGAGTACGACCTGTACGAAGGAGACGCCGAGTACAAGGACCTGCGGTACTACACGAGGATCCTGACCGAGCGGGCGAGCGCGTACGTGCGGCGGGACCACGGGCGGCCATGGCTGCTCAACCTCAACTTCACCACCCCGCACTGGCCGTGGATCGCCGACGGCGACACGGAGGAGAGCGCCGAGATCGTCCGCCGCATCAAGTCCGGCCAGGGCGTGCAGGCGCTGCTGCACAACGACGGCGGTTCGGTCGAGAAGTACACCGAGATGGTCCAGGACCTCGACCGCTCGGTCGGACAGGTGCTCACGGCGCTGAAGGAGTCGGGGCAGGAGGAGGACACCCTCGTGTTCTTCGGCTCGGACAACGGCGGCGAGCGCTTCTCCTACCAGTGGCCGCTCTCCGGCGAGAAGTCCTCCCTCCAGGAGGGCGGTATCCGGGTGCCGTCCGTCGTCCGCTGGCCCGCACGGCTGGCGGGCGGGCAGGTCAGCCACCTGCCGGTCTTCTCCCCCGACTGGACCGCGACCCTGCTGGAACTGGCGGGCGCCCGCCCGGACCCCGGCCACCCGCTGGACGGGGTGAGTCTCGCCGGATACCTGCTGCGCGGCGAGACCGTGCCGGAGCGGGAACTGTTCTGGCGGGTGCGGGGCGAGCGGGCGGTGCGCCGCGGCAAGTGGAAGTACTACCGGGGCAAGGGCGGCACCGACCAGCTCTTCGACCTGTCCCGGGACCAGCGGGAACAGGCCGACCGGGCGGCCGAAGAGCCCACGGTACTGGCCGAGTTGAAGGCCGTGTGGGAGAAGGTGAACGCGGAACTGCTGCCGTATCCCGCCGCCTGACGGGTCCGGGCGCCCGGCAGGCCGGCGGGAGTTGTCAGGCCGGCTGCGCCACGGAGGACGCCGCCGGGGCCACGGCTTCGGCGGCATGCGGATAGGCGGCTGTCCGGTGCTGGAAGGAGAGGATCTTCGGGTTCTGGACGACGCCGTCGCGGATCTCGATGGCGCGGCCGACCGTGGGGTCGGCGTCCCAGGCAGCGGGACCGCTCATGACCGTGCGCAGATACGGGACGAGCGCCTCGCTGATCTCCCAGGTCGCCGAGTTCCACAGATGCGAGGGGCTGTGATCCACCCCGTAGTAGTGGCAACCCGGGCCGACCGTGGGCATGGGGTCGTCGAAGGTGGTCGGTCGGGCCCACTCGAAGCCCATGCCCTCGTCGCAGGACACGTCGACGAAGAAGGTGCCGGGCCGGAAGCCGTCGAGCTCCCGCTCGGTCACGAACATCAACGGCGCATCGGTGTCCTGGCGGATGCAGTTGACGATGATGTCGAACCCGGCCAGGTACTCCGCGAGCGGGACGGGACCACTCGGGGTGAGTGCCTGCAGATGCGACGGATCGCCCTCCCGCTCCTCGAAGTGGCCCATCACGACCGACGGCATGGGCGAGGCCACCGCCGCCGCGGCGCGCTGGGTCAGCACCGTGACGTCCGAGACACCCATGGCGCCGAGACCTGTGACCGCTCCGCGTGCCGTGGCACCGAAACTGATGACCACCGCGCGCAGCCGGCGGCCGTAGCTGCCGGTGAGGCCACCCAGCTGCAGGGCGTGCAACACCGAGCAGTATCCGGCGAGTTCGTTGTTCTTGTGGAACACATGGACGCTGAAGGCGCCGGTGGAGGTCCAGTGGTTCATGGCCTCCCAGGCGATCACGGTCAGCCGCCGGTCGATGCCGATCTGCGTCATCCGCTCGTCCTGCACGCAGTGCGGCCACCCCCACAGCACCTGGCCCGCGCGCAGGGCGGCGATGTCTTCGTGCATGGGTTTGGGCAGCAGCAGGACATCGCAGGCGGCGAGCAGTTCCTCGCGGGTGCGCAGGCCGCCCACCAGAGGGCGCAGCGCATCGTCGCCGACGCCGAACCGGCGGCCGTAGCCCTCTTCGAGGAAGATCTTCTCGCGTACGTCGGGGGCGACCCGGTCCAGGTGACGGGGGTGCAGGGGCAGCCGGAACTCGTTCTCCTTGCGGGAGGAGGCGAGTACTCCCAGACTCATCAGGCTCATGTGCGTCCTCGTCTTTTCACTTGTCATGGGTGCAGGGCGGCGCGTCCCCGGTGACACGGGCACGGCCGGCGGTCGTGGCGCTGAAGAACCGTGGCGTCGGTGGTCCGACGACCGGGAGGTCCGCTACCGAGGGGCGCGGAAGGGGCCCCTCTGGAGGGGGCGTGAGGACGAGCCGGCGGGCATGGGTGGCTCATTTCCGGCCGCGGCACAGGTGCCCGGCCATTGCCGTTCGCCGAGGACGACGCCGACACGGATGACGGCGTGCGAAATGCACTCGGTACCCGCAACCGTACTCCCGCCGTGCCCCGGGCCGTCCCGCTCGCCCGCGCCGACCGGCGGTTGTCGCCCCGCGCGCCCCAGCGCGGCCTCTCCGTTTGAGATTGTTTGGGCCGTTGTGTACGGGTGACGCATAAGTGGACACGACGTCCGGTTCCCGTCTTGTACGGGCATGATCTTGTGGGAAGGGGCCCTCGTGAAGCGCGGTTCGCGGGCGGGTGAGGAGGTCAGGGGCGGATCCGGGACGGCCGGCCGGCCGGACCCCAACCGGTGGCGGGCCCTCTGGGCCACCCTGGTGGCCGGGTTCATGACCCTGCTCGACGTCACGATCGTGGCGGTCGCACTGCCGTCGATGCAGCGAGAGCTCGGCGCCTCGGCGGCCTCCGTGCAGTGGGTCGTGTCGGGCTACGCCCTGGCGTTCGCCCTCGCCCTGGTGACGGCCGGGCGCATCGGTGACGCCGTCGGCCGGCGCCGCGTCTTCCTGTGGGCGCTGGCCGCCTTCGTGGCGTGCAGTGCCGCGGCGGGCGCCGCTCCGTCGATCGCGCTGCTCGTCGTGGCCCGTCTCGCGCAGGGCGTCGCCGCGGGCTGCCTGGCCCCGCAGAACTCGGCCCTCATCCAGCAGATGTTCCGGGGAGAGGAGCGCGGTCGGGCGTTCGGCCTGTTCGGTGCCACGGTCGGCATCTCCAGCGCCGTCGGCCCGCTGACCGGCGGCCTCATCCTGGCCCTGGCCGACGGTCCCGACGGCTGGCGATGGATCTTCTACGTCAACGTTCCCATCGGGGCGCTCGCGCTCCTGCTCGGCAGCCGGCTCCTGCCGCGGATGGCCCCGGGGCGCAGGGGACACCTCGATCTGCCGGGTGTCGCCCTGCTGGGTGCCGGCGTGCTGGCCATCATGCTGCCGCTGGTCCTCGCCGAAGCGGGCGGGATACGACGACTGTGGTGGCTCTTCCCGGTGGGAGTGGCGCTCCTGGCGGGCTTCGCGCGGTGGGAGCGGCGGGTCGCCGCCCGGGACGGGGAGCCGCTGCTCGATCCCCGGCTGCTCACCGAGACCCGCGGTTACGCGACCGGCGCGGGGATCGCCACGCTGTACTTCGTCGGGTTCAGCGGCGTGTGGCTGGTCTTCGCGCTCTTCTTCCAGAACGGGCTCGACTACTCACCGCTCCGCTCGGGTCTCGCGGTGACCCCGTTCGCCGTCGGCTCGGCGGCGGCGGCCGTGGTGGCGGGACGGCTCGTCGCGCGGTTCGGCAGGCTGCTGACGGTGTTCGGGCTCACCGGCGTGGTGCTCGGCCTGGGGGCGACCGCCCTGATCCTGAGGTTCGCACCCTCCGACGCGGCGTCCTGGTGGGCGGCGCCCGCCCTCTTCGTCGGCGGAATCGGCAGCGGCTGCGTCATCTCGCCGAACGTCACCATGACCCTGCGCGACGTTCCGGTACGCATGGCGGGTGCCGCGGGCGGTGCCCTGCAGACGGGCCAGCGGCTGGGCGGTGCGGTGGGCACCGCCGCCCTCCCCGGCCTCTTCTATCTCGTCCTCGGGGCGAGCGGCCACGACTACCACACGGCCGTGGCGGTGTCCGTCGGTGCCGGGATCCTCGGCATGCTCGGTGCCCTGGCGGCCGCCGTCCTCGACTGGCGCCGCGACCGAGGTTCCGGAGGGAGCACCGACTCGGCGGACTCGGCGGAGGCGGGCCACAGCCATACCCACGCGAGTCAGTGCTGACCGGGGACGGTCGGGACCCGCTAGAACTCGCGGTCGATGCCGGTGACGAACGCCGGTCCCAACGGGGCGTCCGACTCCGCGAACCCGCTCGCGCGCAACGCCCCCGCCACGAGCCGGACGGCCTCGGCCTCCGCGCCGGCCTGATCCGCGGCATCCACTTCGAGCCGGATGGAGAACATGCCGCCCTCCTCCACCGTCAGCAGGTTCAGCTCCTCGCTCTCGCCCAGGTCCGTGTTCTTCGGGTCCTGGGGACGCAGCCTGCGCACCACGTCGGAGCGTGCGTCGTCGGATGCGCCGTGGACGAAGGTGCCGGGGACCGTGATGATGTAAGTGGTCACGAAAACTCCTTACGTGTACGCCCCTGCCGCGGGCGGGGGCGTCGAGCTTGCCGGGGCTGCCGTCACTGTCCCTGGAGATTCTGGACGAGCATCCAGGCGGCGCCCGCGAGAAACACCGCGTCAAGGACTACGACGCCACCGAACCGACGGGCAGGGGTCGTCCGACGACGGGGACTCCGGAGCAACGCATTCCTCCCGTGGTCCGTCGGGCGCTGGACGCCCGAGCTGGGTCAGTGGCGTGGTCGACCGTCTACCCCGCATCGCGTCGGGCACCCGGGGCGTCACTCGCGCACCTGCCGGACCGTCGAGCACGGTTCCCCCGGGCGGGCAGGCGCGCGTGGCTCCCGCGGCGGGCGGAGTCCGCGGCGGAAAACAGGTCGGGTCGGCTTCGATGACCTTGGTAGCGTCTGCCGGTGTTCTCCCTCCAGGATCCCGCGTTCTTCACCCGTCTGCGCGACGCGCGACGGGTGCTCGTCGCCGGCGCGGGCGGCGGTTTCGACATCTACGCCAGCCTCCCGCTGGCCCTCGCCCTGCGCGCCGACGGCAAGGAAGTGCACCTGGCCAACCTGTCCTTCGCCGATCTGTACGGACTCGACCTCGGCGTGTGGCTGGAGGCAGACGTGGCCGCGATCGGCCCCGGCACGACGGCCCGGGGCGACTACTTCCCCGAACGCACGCTCGCCCAATGGCTGGAGCGGCACGACCTGCCGTCCACGGTGTACGCCTTCTCCCGGACCGGCGTGCGTCCCCTGCGCGCCGCCTACCGGGCCCTCGTCGAGCACCTCGGCGGGGTGGACGCGATCGTCCTGGTGGACGGCGGCACCGACATCCTCATGCGCGGCGATGAGCACGGGCTGGGCACTCCGGAGGAGGACATGGCGAGCCTCGCCGCGGTCGCCGGTCTCGACGAGATACCCCAGCGGCTGGTGGCCTGCCTCGGCTTCGGCGTCGACGCCTATCACGGAGTGAACCACTCCCTGGTCCTGGAGAACCTGGCCGCCCTGGAGCGTGCGGGCGCCTACCTCGGCGCGTTCTCCCTGTCCCGGGACAGCCGTGAGGGGGCTCTCTACCTCGACGCGGTGGCCCACGCCCAGGAGTGCACTCCGGAGCACCCCAGCATCGTCAACGGATCCGTCGCCGCTGCTGTGCGCGGTGACTTCGGCGACGTCCGCTTCACGGAACGGACCAAGGGCGGCGAACTGTTCGTCAACCCGCTGATGGCCCTCTACTTCTGCGTCGACGCACCCGGGCTCGCCCGGCAGAACCTGTACCTCGACCGGCTGGAGAAGACCACGCTCATGCGGCAGATCAGCTCGGCCGTCGAGGACTTCCGGGAGGCGCTGCCCCGGCAACGCCCCCCGCGCACCTTCCCGCACTGAACGCCCGGAGGCGCCGGCCCCTCACACGCCGGGGTCGTCGGCGCGCGGTCCCTCCTCCCGTTCCGCGGCCTCGGCGACCCGCTTGATGGTCGCCAGCCGCCGGTCCCAGTCGTTCGCGAGCGCGGCCATCCACCGGGCCGTGGCGTCCAGGGCCGCGGGCCGCACCGCGTACCGCACCTCGCGTCCGACGCGGCCGCCGGAGACCAGCCCCGCGGCGTCCAGGACGGTGAGGTGCTTGACCACCGCCTGCCGGGAGACGGGCAGACGGCCGGCGAGCGTCGTGGCGGTCGCCTCTCCCAGCGTGGCGAGCAGTTCGAGCAGCCGGCGCCGGGTCGGGTCGGCCAGGGCGACGAGGACGTCGTCGACCTCCGAGGCGGCACCGTCGCGTTCGTCGGTCACCCGGACTGTTCCGCGCGCTTCTTGAGCGCGTCGAGTTCCAGGGGCCAGCCCTCGCTGTGGTCCTTGTGGTTCTGGATCCGCAGGTCCGCGGACCCGGCCAGGGCCGTGAACCCGCTCTCGACCACGCGCAGCCGCGTCCGGTCTCCCTCCGCGGAGAGCGTGAACTCCACCAGGGTGCTGTTGTCCTCGCGCAGTTCCTCGCCGGGGAAGGCGCTGGTCCAGCGGTACGCGAGGTACGTCGGCGGGTCCACCTTCTCGACCCGCACCGGGAAGTCGCCGTGCTCGGGGTTCCTCGCCACCATCGACTCGCCCTCCCTGGCCACGGTGCCGGGCAGGCTCGCCTTGTCGGCCACCCAGAACCCGGGCTGGGCCACCAGGGACCACACCCGCTCCAGGGAAGCCTCGATCAGCGTCTCGCGTTCGATCCGGTCCTCACTCATGAGCAGACTCCTTCGGTGCCGCCATCAGATGCAACTCCAGGGTTGCACGTCGATTGGAGTCGTGCAACCCCGAGGTTGCACGTAGGGGCCCCGGGGCGAGGGGAATCTGCTGTCGGCCGAGCGCCCTGTCCGCCCGGCGCCCACGGTGCTTGGGTGGCGGGATGGAGATCCTGATTCTGGGTGGAACGGCATGGGTGGGCCGCGAGCTGTCGCGGCAGGCGATCGAGCGCGGTCATCGGGTGACGTGCCTCGCCCGCGGTGCGAGCGGGCAGGTCGCGGACGGGGCGACCCTGGTCGCGGCCGACCGCAGTGGCCCCGGCGCCTACGACACGCTGCTCGGCCGCGCCTGGGACGCGGTCGTCGAGGTGTCCTGGCAACCGGCGTTCGTCCGTGATGCCCTCGACGCCCTGGGCGGCGGCGCCCGGCACTGGACCTACGTCTCCTCCGTCAGCGCCTACGCCTCGCACGCCGTCTCGGACGCGGACGAGTCCACGGAGCTCCTCGCGCCGACCGAGCACGGCGAGGCCGACCGCACCCTGTACGGCGAGGCGAAGGTCGCCTGCGAGCAGGCGTCGGCCGCGGCCCTCGGCGACCGGCTCCTCGTGGCACGCGCCGGTCTCATCGGCGGCCCGGGCGACCACAGCGGGCGCTCCGGCTACTGGGCGGCCCGCGCCGCACGTGATCCGTACGGGCCGATGCTGGTTCCCGGCGAGCCCGCGCTGCCGACCCAGGTGATCGACGTACGCGATCTCACCGCCTGGCTCCTGGACGCGGCGGAGCGCGGGACCACCGGCACCTACGACGCCGTCGGGCCGGTCGTGCCGCTGGGGGAGTGGATCGGGCTGTCCCGTGCCGCGGGTGGCCACACGGGTCCGGTCGTCGCCGCGGACTCCCCGTGGCTGCTCGCGAACGGCGTGGCCGGGTACATGGGCGCCGAGTCGCTGCCGATGTGGCTGGCCGAGCCGGGTTGGGAGGGGTGGGCGGCCCGGAGCGGGGCCGCGGCGCGGGCCGCGGGTCTGCGCCACCGTCCCCGGTCGGAGCTGCTGGCCGACACCCTGGTGTGGGAACGCGAGGAGGGGCTGGACCGCGAACGACGTGCGGGTCTCAGCGCGGGGCGCGAGCGGGAGCTGCTCGCCGCGCTCGATGCGCTTTCCGAGGCGTGAGGCCGCCCGCGCCGGCCGCCCGGCGACCGGCGACAGGCGGTCGACGGCCGCCGAGGAGCGATGGCCGCCGGCTCGTGGGCGCCCGAGGTGAGGCGGGCCGGCGTCCGCCTCGGTGACCGGCTTCCGGGGCCGCGCCGGCGGCCCGGGCGCGGGTCAGGGCCGGAGCAGGCGCCGCAGCCAGGACAGCCGGGCCGCGCGGGCCTGCCGGGAGAGGGCGGCCTCCGGCGCGAGTGCGTCGAAGCCGTGGAACCCGCCCGGCCAGACGTGGAGTTCGGCCTCACCGCCCGCCCGCCAGATGGCGTCGGCGTAGGCGATGTCCTCGTCGCGGAAGGTCTCCGCGGAGCCCACGTCCACGAAGGCGGGCGGCAGCCCGCCCAGGTCGGTGGCCCGGGCGGGCGCGGCATCGGGCGGGACGTCGTCGGAGCCCCGCCGGTCGCCCAGCAGCGCGGTCCAGCCGGTGTCGTTCGAGGCCCGGTCCCACATGCCGTGTCCGGCCATCTGACGGGCGGAACAGGTGTCGTTGCGGTCGTCGAGCATGGGGCACATGAGGAGCTGGCCCAGCAGCCGGGGGCCCTTCTCGTCCCGGGCACGCAGCGCCAGTGCGGCGGCGAGGCCGCCTCCGGAACTCTGGCCGGCCACGATGACGCGGTCGGCGTCGCCGCCGATGAGACCGGCGTTGCGGACGGTCCACTCCAGCCCGGCGTAGCAGTCGTCGACCGGGGCGGGATGCGGGTGCTCGGGAGCGAGGCGGTACTCGACCGAGACCACCACCAGACCCAGCTCCTCGGCCCAGTCCAGCGGGCCGTCCAGGCCGACCCGGTTGTCACCCATGACCATGCCTCCGCCGTGCACGAAGTAGAGGATCGGCAGGGGGACTTCGGCCGCGGCCGGACGGCAGACGAGGAGGGACACGGCGGGAGCGCCGGGCGGGCCGGGCACCTGGTGGTCCTCCACCGTGAAGGCGCCGTCGCGGCTCAGCACCTCGTCACCGGGGCGGAACAGCGCTCCGGCCTCCCGGCTCTCCGCCAGCAGGTCCAGAGTGAGGGGAGGCGCGGCGAACTCCTCCAGCGCGAGGGCGAGTTCCTTGTCGAAGGGCGGGGGTGTCAGGGGCACGGCTCACACTTTCCAGGTCGTGCCGCGGGTGCGGCGGTGCGACGCGCGAGGCCGCCGGATCGAGGCGAGACGGCCGACCGGCCCCGGGCCACCTTCTGTGCTGCCCCGTCGCACGGCAGTCATGTGCGCTTCCGCTCAGTAGGCCGCGCCGCCCCGGCCGAGGAGTTCGGCGAGGGAGGTGGCGGGACGGCCGGTCAGACGGTGGATGTCGGGGGTCACGCCGTCGAGTTCCCCGGCGGCGACGGCGGTGTACGTCGAGACCCAGGCGTCGAGCTGCCAGTCGGGTGCGCCGTAGTGGGCCCGAGAGCGGTAGGCCTCTTCGAGCGTCTCGGGTGCGTAGCGGACGGGGCGTCCGGTCGCCCCGGTCAGTACGGCGGCGATCTCGTCCAGCGTCAGGGACTGCGGGCCGGTGAGGTCGTAGCAGGCGCCTGCGTGGTCGTCGGCGTGGGTGAGGACGGCGGTGGCGGCCGCGGCGATGTCGTCCTGGGCCACGACGGCGGCACGCCCGGTGCCGCCGGGACCGCGGATGACGCCGTCCTCGCCGACGAGGGCGGGCATGAAGTCGGCGTAGAGGTTGTCGCGCAGGAAGGTGTACCGCAGACCGGTCGAGCGGATGTGCTGCTCGGTGTGCCAGTGGTCGCGCGCCAGGGTGAAGGTGGCGTCCGGGGCGGCCCCGTAGAAGGAGATGTACACCAGATGCCCGACACCGGCTTCGGCGGCGGCGTCGACGAAGGCACGGTGCTGCTCCAGGCGGTCGGGGGCCTCGGCCGCGGACACCATCAGCACCCGGTCGATGCCGCGCAGGCCCTTCACGACGGCGTCGCGGTCCCCGTAGGCGCCGGCGACCACGGTCGCGCCCGGCAGGGCGGGCGCCCGCCCGGGGGTGCGGGCCAGCAGCGTCTGCGGCACACCGGCGTCCGCCAGACGACGGGCGACGCGTCCGCCGAGCCGGCCGGAGGCCCCGGTGACGGCATAGCTGGCATCGGTGCTGTCCATCCGGCGTGTCTCCCGTTCCGAGCGAGGTCCGAAGGGGCCGACCCCCTCCGCCACGACGATCGCATGCCCGGCCGCGGCCCACGGGCAGCGCACGCCGAAAGCCACCCGTAGGCACGGGCCCGGGCCCGGCTCCGAACGGCTCGACCCCGGCCGAGGTCTCCTACGGGGTGGCGTCGAGGGGCCGCAGGAAGCGCCGTTCGTAGCGCTTGATGCAGCGCGTGGTGCGTGCCAGCTCCAGGGCGGCCCGGCACTCCGGGTCGGACAGGCTGTCCGTGCGGTACTGCTCGTACGCCGCGAGGCTGGGGAACGAGAAGAGGGCGTAGGCGCTGTCGCTGTCGCCCTCGCTGGGCAGGAAGTAGCCGTGGTGGGTCCCGCCGAAACGGTTCACGAGCCCGACCCAGCGGCGGCCGTACTCCTCGAAGTCCTCGATCCTGTCGGCGTCGATCTCGTACTTCAGGTGAATGGTGACCATGACCCGGATTATGGTGCAGGGCGCCGCAGGCGCGGCAACCGCCGTGCTCCCGCGGGACCTTCGGCGCCGCGCGGGGGAGGCCTCCGGCGGCGGTCGTCTCCGCAGCTCACGGTCTCTCCTCCCGCGGCACCGCACCCCCGGTCCTGTCCAGCCGGTGGAGGATCTCGCGCTCCCGGGCCGTGAGCGGCGGCCCGGCGAGGGCGGGCAGCGGGGGCCCGCTCAGCGCGGTGAGGACGAGTCCGGGACGAAGGAGCCGGGCGGGTCCCGCCTTCAGGCCCGTCACGTCCCACAGCGCGGACGCCACGTCGTACGAACCCGTCGCCGCTCGCGTGAGGCGGCGGGTGTAGCGGGCTGCGAGGCGGTCCACGAGGGTGGCGGTGCCGCCCCGCACGTCCGGGAAGAGGACGTCCTGGCTCACCGCCATGCTCCACGCCGTCTCCACGTGCCGGGCGGCGGCGCGCTGGACGGCGCGGGCGAAGCCGGGCCCGGCCGGGTCGGTCAGCCGCGCCTCACGGCTCAGCGCCAGAGCGCCGAGCGCCGCCACGGACATGCCTTGCCCGTACGCCGGGTTGAAGGTCGCCAGCGCGTCCCCGAGGACCACGAGACCCTCGGGCCACCGGGGCGCCTTCTCCAGGTAGCGGCGGGAGTTGCTGGTGCTGCGGCTGATGGACACGTCCGTCAGCGGTTCCGCTCCCGAGATGAGCCGGCCCACGAGGGGGTCCGGGAGGTCCAGCGTGTAGTTCAGGAACCCGTCGGGATCGGCCGGCGGTTCGCCCCCGCGGGAGCCGGCCAGGCTGACCATCCAGCGACCGCCCTCGATCGGCACGATCACGGCGCTGCGGCCCGGCCGCTTCACGTACGGGTTGGCCTGCACCATGGTCAGCGGGAACCGCTCCGCCCCGGGTGGCGTGCGATAGATCCGCGTGGCGTTGACGAGCCCGGAGTCGACGTTCCGCTCCTCGATACCGGTGATGCCGAGCCCGGACAGCCACGCCACGATCCGCGAGCCGCGGCCGCTCGCGTCGACGACGACGTCGGCGGGCAGATCCGTCTCGCCCGACGCCGTCCGTACGCGGACACCGTCGACCCTCCCGCCGTCACCGGTGAGACCGAGGACCTGCGCCCTGCGGATCTCCACGCCGGCCGTGTGGTCGATGACCGCCCTGCGCACGACCCAGTCCAGCAGCGCCCGGCTGCAGGTGATCATCTGATGGCGGTCGTGGCGCCAGCGGCGGAAGTAGCCCTCCGGAGTCAGCACCACCATGCCCGAGCCGAGGGATATCTCGTGCGCGCCCGCGGCCAGCAGGTGCTTGCGCACGTTCGCCCCCGGCACCAGGTCCTCCATGGCGGCGAGGCCGCCCGGCATCAGGAGGTGGGCGTGACGTCCCTGCGGGACCCCCTTGCGGTGCTCGGGACCGTCGGGCAGTTCGTCACGATCCAGCACGACCACCTCGTCGACGGCCGGGGACAGCGCCGCCGCCGCCAGCACACCGCCGAGTCCGGCTCCGATGACGACAGCTCTACGCATGGGGCTCCTCGTGTCCGGTCATGAGATGCCGTCACCGGTCCGCTGACGTGCCGTGGTGACGACGGGTGAATGCTTCAGCGCCCGCGCCAGATCCAGCAGCCCGCTGGTGCCGGGGGCCCTGGTGGCGTGCAGGCGGTAGTCGCTCAGGTCGTCGAGGCGCCCCGCGTCACCGCTCGCGGCGTGCCGCGCGGCGTCGGCGACCAGCGCCGCCTCCGCTATCGCCCGCGCCTGACCAGGCGAGTGCCCTTCGGCGAGTGCCGCGTCGAGCGCCCGCAGGCGCACCCGGTCGTCGAAGTTCGGCGCCAGGGCGAGCAGCGCGTCGTGGATCGACACCTCCAGCCAGTGCAGCCGCGCCTGGGGGAGCTGCCACCAGGGCGGCGACGGTTTCGGGGCGATCGCCACCGACCGCACCTCGCACCACAGCGGCCTGAGCCTGCGGTAGTCACCGAGACTGCGCCAGTGGGCGACCGCCGCCGGAAGGAGCCGGGGCACCACGAAACCGACGGAACAGAACAGGGCCCCGAGCGACACCACGGGCGGAGCGACGTCCGTGGAGAGGAAGTCGAGGTCGTGTCCCAGCCAACGCGCCACCACGGCCGTGCTCTTGGCGATCTCGAAGCCCACGACGTCCAGCACCAGACCGACGAGGATCAGCCGAAGTCCGGTGCGGAGCAGACCGGTCACCTCACCGGCCCACTTCAGGCACACCGCGCACATCACCAGGGTGCAGGCCCCGTGCCCGAGCAGGTAGAGCACGATCATCTCGCGCATGCCGGGCGTGTTGGCGTAGTAGGTGTCGAGGTCGGTCAGCCTCTCGGTGTCCGCGTCCGCCAGGGCGAAGAGCACGACGATCGCGGCGATCAGGCTGCCGTACAGGGTGATGGTGCGCAGGGTCATGCGTCTGACCCGCTCCCTGGGCCCGCCCCGCCAGTTGATGAGCAGGATGAGCAGGGAGCAGCTGTACGCGGAGATCATGCCGTAGGTCAGCGGCGCACCGAAGTTGGGGATGCCGGTGAGGCGGTTGACGGTGGCCAGCGTGGCCGGGGCGGAGCAGAAGAAGCACAGGGCGCCGAGGGCGACCGCCGCACAGGTGGAGGCGGTCAGCGGATCCCGCAGCGCCGCGCGCGGGCCGCCGAAGAGCAGGATCGCGGAGAGTCCCAGCAGCCCGGCCGCCAGGTACACGACGAGGCTCATACCGGAGCGCTCCGATCGGCTCCGCCGGCCGGGGCGACAGGCGCCGCGCCGACGGAGAAGGCGGCCCCCGCGCCGGGGGAGGGCCATGGCTTCACGCCGCCGGAGGGGAGCGGCCCGCAGGCGCCGGACGGCACGCGCATGCCGTCCGGGACCGACGGAGGCGGGCCGTCGGGGAACGGCTGCGGCCGGCCGGACGCGAGCGGGAGGTGTGCCGGGGCTGCCGGGCCGCGCGTCACAGGGCGCCCTCGGTGGCCCGGCGGTACGTGCGTGCCGTGGCCACCGTGTCGGACGTGGCCAGCGCCTCCGAGATGCCCTCCAGCACGGCCGGATCGGGTGCCTGGCCCGCCAGGCGGCCGGCGTCGGACGGTGCTTGCCCGCTGCGTTCCCCGCGCACCGCCGCGGTGATGATCACTGCCCAGGCGGTGGCCTCCGCCCGTCGCCGGTCTCCCGTCTCGTGCAGCACCGCCGCGTGGGTCTGTGCGTACAACTCGTGGTCGAAGAGCCCGTCGAGGAAGAACAGCCCGTTGGTGATGCTGGTCTGACGCCACGTCAGGAGGCTGCCCGGGGAGGACGGGCAGGGCCGCGGCAGCCGCAGCTTCCGGCTGGTCAGGACCTCGTCCAGCGCGCGGTCCAGCGGCCTCAGGCGCACGAACGCGCGCCAACTGCGCCGCCAGCCGGTGAGGCGGGGGCCGACCAGCGGTATCAGGATGCCCAGCACCGTCATCAGCGCGCCCAGGCCCGCGAACCCCGGGCTCACCTCGGAGCTCAGCGCCGACCAGTCGCGCCCGCACCAGAGCGCGACCACGGCCGTCAGCTTGCAGACGCTGTAGCCGGCGCCGACCACCGTGCCGGCCCCCATGGTCAGCAGCCCCGCGCGCAGCCAGCCGTCCACCCCTCGCGCCCAGCCCAGCGACCGGGCGGCGGTGACGGTGGCGGCGGTGAGGTGGGCGACCAGGTAGAGCACGATCATCTCGGACACGTACGGCGTGGTCGCGTAGTAGGTGTCGAAGTCGGTGCGCCGCTCCTCCGCCGCCTCGCCCGCGACGAACGTGGCCGCGATGCCGACGAGGACGAGCGCGTAGACGGACATCCAGAAGCGCGCGGTCCGGCGCACGTGCGGCCCGCCCCGCCAGTAGACGATCAGGACCAGGGAGGCGGCGCAGTAGGCGGTGATGGAGGCGTAGGTCAGGGGCGCGGCCAGGTTGGGCACGCCGCTGACGCGGTTGATCGCGCCCACGGTCGGGGGCGCGCCGAGCAGGAAGCACAGCCCCGCCAGAGCCATGACGACGCAGATGGTGCGCAGGAACCGGTCGCGTCGGTCGCGCACGAGATCGGGCAGCTTCACCGTCAGGCCGAACCACAGGGCACCGCAGCTGAGGTAGTTGATCACGCCGCTCATATGCGCTTCCCGCGGTAGTTGAGGGCGGCCCCGATACGGCTGGCGAGGTCGTCGTCGGGCCCGTCGGTCTCGGCCGCGTAGACGGAGTGGGCGGACGCCTCCAGCCATGTCTTGAGCCGACGGCCGACGAGCATCCCGAACTCGTCGGCCTCCTGCTCGGCCCGCAGGCTGAAGTCGGTGCGGGCGGGCGTGAGTCGGGGGCCCGGGGAGCCGTCGGGGGAGGTCGTGTCCTCCTGGCTCATGTGCCACACCTCGTGGGAGAAGATCACGATCTGGTGCCACACGGCGGCCCGTTCCTCGATGACGACGTCGTCGTGGGTCTCGCGCGCCAGCCAGAGCCCGGTCGCCGTGTGCGGCGGGAAGGTCGTCTTGATGACCCGGATCTCCCGTCCCCGCCACCGGCTCACGGACTCGACGAGTGCGGTGAACAGGCTGTCGGGATCCGCGGGAAAGGCCACGCGGATGGGATCGGTGAGGGCGTCGGCGAGCCGGCGCATCTCCTTGCTCCTACGCACGGTCCTCCCCCCGGTCGGCGGACCGCCCGGCGAGGACACGTGCGGAACACGTCGGGCCGGACGGTGGGAAACCGGTGAATTCCGGTGCTTCCGGGGCCGATCCGGGCGCGGGGCGTACCCGCGGCGCGAGCGGTCCGCCCCGTCGCGTGGAGGAAGAACTCGAGCATGTCGGCGAGTTGGGCCTAGCGTCAGCAGCCACCGAGCGTTCTCCACAGCACGTCGTTTTGTTGAAGCTTGTGTTCGACGTGAGGGTAACCGCTCCGCTCTGCGGCGGTCGACGATGCCGGACGATCCGGGCCTCGACGACGAACGGCCCGGGCCCCCGAGCGTCTGCTCGGGGGCCCGGGCCGGTGCCGAAGGGCCGGCGGTGTCCCGGTGTCAGGCCTCCCTGTTGCGTGGTGCGCACAGCGCCCAGATGACGAATCCGTTGATCGTGATCAGGGCGAGGGCCCAGAACGGCGTGTACGGCAGCCACAGGAAGTTCGCCAGCATGCTCAGACCGGCGAGCGCGACGCCGACGACCCTGGCCCAGGTGGCGCCCTGGAAGAGGGCGCATCCCGCCATGAAGACGACGACGCCGAGGATCATGTGGACCCAGCCCCACCCGGTGAGGTCGAACTGGTAGACGTAGTTCCGTGTGTTGACGAAGACGTCGTCGTTCGCGATGGCGGCGATGCCCGCGAAGACGGCCATGAGGCCGCCGAAGATCATGAGGACGGCGGCGAACACGGTCCACCCGCCGACGAAGGCACCCGCCTCCGACCTCTGCCCCGCGTGCGGGCGGGCTTGGCTCGCATGACTCGTCATGGTGCGCTCCTTCACTGGGAGATTCCGGCCCGACAGGCCGGATCCGCTACGCCGATCGGGCTACTACCAATCTGTGCCTGATGTGCGCGTCTCGCATCTCAGGACCGAACGCCCTGCCGGGAGACCGAGGAAGGGGGAACGCCCCGTGGCGGACGGCGTGACGGCGCGGACACGGAAGGTGAGGTCTCCGGCGGGGGCCGGGGCGGGCGGTGCGGCCGTGGTCATCGGCCCGTCGTTCATGCCGTAGGCTGGTGTCACCGACGCGGGGTGGAGCAGCTCGGTAGCTCGCTGGGCTCATAACCCAGAGGTCGCAGGTTCAAATCCTGTCCCCGCTACTCGTACCGGAGGGCCCGGCAGCCGAAGCTGCCGGGCCCTCCGGCGTGTCCGGGCGCCGGACGGGTCAGGAACCCTCGTGGACGGCGGCCGGTGAGGAGGCGACCGGGCTCACGCCTCGGCGTCCTCGTCGAAGCTGGCGTAGTACGCGGCGGCCATGTCCTCGTCGCCGTGGCCCTGGGCGGCCGCCCGCGCGAGGCGCTCGGCGCCCGCCTCCGCGACGTCGAGGCGGACGCCGTGCTGCCGCCCCGCCTCGACGATCAGACGGGCGTCCTTGACGGCGGTGGCCACGGCGAAGGCGGGCGGTGTCAGCCGCTCGTTGAGGACGAGATCCGCCTTGGCATGCAGATAGCCCATGTCGAGCGGGCCTCCGGCGATGGCGTCGAAGAAGTCCTGAGGTTCCACACCGAGCGCCTTCGCCAGCGCGAGGACCTCGCCGGTCGCGTTGGTGGCCGCGATGACCCAGCTGTTGGCCACGAGCTTGAGCCGGGTGGCACTGCCCTGTGCGGCGTCGTCTCCGGTCCACACGGTGCGGGCGCCGACGGCGTCGAAGACGGGGGCCACGGTCTCGCGCCCGCTGCCGGGACCGGCTGCCAGCACGAGCAGTTGCCCCGCCTCGGCGGGCTGACGGGTGCCGAGCACCGGGGCGTCGTAGAAGACCAGGCCGTGTTCGCGGGCCAGGGCGGCCAGGGCGGCGGTCGCGTCGAGGCCCGCGGTCGTCGACTGCACCCAGGCGGTGCCGGGCCGGAGCGCCGGGGCGGCCTGCCGCATCACGTCGAGGACCGCCTCGCCGTCGTGCAGCATGGTCAGGACGGCATCGGCGCCGCGTACCGCCTCCGCCGGCGTGTCCGCGACCAGCGCACCGTCGTCGGCCAGGGGCTCGGCCTTGTCGCGGGTACGGTTCCAGACCCGGACGGAGTGCCCGGCCCGCGCGAGGTTGCGGGCCATCGCCGCGCCCATGATGCCCGTCCCGAGGACGCCTACGGTGAGCTTGTCGGTCATGACGTCAACTTCCCTGAGCCGAGTCGTGCGGTGGGGGTGGTGGGGGTGTCCGTGCCCTCCGGCCGACGGCGTCGTGAGGGCGGTCGCGCGGTCAGCCGGACGCCTGGCCGCTGTCCTTGTGGCTGCCCCAGCCGTGCCAGCGGTCGATCTCGATCCAGGCGCTGACCCGGGCGCGTTGGCGCTGGGTGTACGGCCGGCCGAAGTATTGCCGGGACAACCGGTCGATGTCGGCCAGATCCTTGTCGTCCCGCATCTCGGTGACGCGTCCGATGAGCGTTACGTGGGTGTACCAGTCGTCCTTGTCGAGCACCGTCAGCGTGACCCTGGGGTCGTTGCGCAGATGCGCCAGCCGCTTGCGGCCCTCGTCCATGTTCACCAGTACCCGGCCCTCGTCCCAGAGATACCAGGTGGCCGTCGACACCGGCTGGCCGTCCGGGCGCAGGGTGGTGATCACGGCGGGGTTGGGCTTGCCGAGCATGGTGACCGCGTCCTCGGGGAGCGGGGGCTTCGACATGAGGTCTCCTCTGCTTCCGGGTGATGTCTCGTCTCGTGGCCTCCGACCACACCGGATGCCCCGGACGATGCCCTTCCACGCTGCCATACCGGGGAAGGTGAAGCCCCTGCCGGCGGCCGTGTCGCCTTCGGGACGTGTGCGCATGCGGTTGCATACGAGTTCACCCGACCGGGCAGCAGCCCGGGACGCACGGCGTGCCGCTGAGCTGCCCGTACATCCGTCCGGCGCCGAAATGGTTGACCGGGGGACAACGACTGAAAGAACCTCCATCGTTTTGCGCAATTCTTGCAACGACTGTGAGAGTGACGGACCACAACGCCCCTGCTCCGCAGGGATTTTCGGCCGCTGCAAGCTTCGCACTCCAGGAGACCCCCGTCATGATCCTCTCGCGTCGCCGCTCCCTCGCCGCCGCCTGCGTGACCGCCTTCGCGGCGCTCGTCACGACGCTGCTGCCGACGCCCGCCGCCCGGGCGGTCGACGCCCGGGACGCCGACCTCTCCGTGCCGGGCTGTGTCCAGTACTACGAGAGCTGGCGGTACACGACCGTCGAGAACGACTGCGGCACCGAGGTGACGCTCACGGTCGAGTACGCCGACGGCCAGTCGGTCCCGTGCCGGACGCTCCTGCCCGGCGACCTGGCGACCTTCCCCGGCTACGGACCCCAGCTCAACCACGTCACCGGCCTCCGGGAGTGCCCGGTCGAGACGGCTTCGCACTGAGGCCGAGGGCCGGGCGCGGCCCCGGGCCCACCGCCGCAGCAACGGCCCCCATCCGCAACCGGGTCGACGGGCCCGGGTCACACGCTCCGCAGCCAGTCCTGCAGGGTTCGGTAGTCCGCGCCGGTGAGCCCGAGCCGGGGATCGACGCGGTGGAGAAGGGCCCGCTCGCCGTGGCAGGCGGAGACCCACACGCGGTCCCGGTCCGTGATCTCGTCGTCGACCCAGGCGAAGGGGCGCCCGGCCGCCCGGTCGAGAATCGGCCGGGTCTTCCAGTGCAGCCCCATCCGCGCGTCCCGGGCGTCTTCGTCCTCCGACGGCTCGGCACGGGCCAGCACGGGCAGGTCGGGCAACCCGAGGCGCGGCGCGACACACGCGTTCGCCTCATCCATCCACGTCGTCGCCCAGACCAGTTCGCACGGGAGGTCCCTCAGCCTCGGGCCGTGGCCGGGGTCGAGCCGTTCGAGGAGGGGGTTCGCGCCGGACGCGGGGAGGCCGGGGCGCGCGGGGAAGACCGGATACCCGCCCGCGGGCGACGGCGCGCCGAACGGGATCAAGGGGCCGTCGATGTCGAGGAAGAGGAGCGGCCGCTCCGCGGTATCGTGCACCGCCGCACGATACCGGCCCCTGTCCTCGGTCCAGCGCCCGGCCGGGCGCGGCCCCGGGCGCGGACGGCAGGCGGAAAGCGGCCGGTGCGCGCGGCATGCGGGGACCGTGGCGCGTAGAGTGCGCGGCCGTGACCGACTCTTCTCCCGGAGCGCCGTCGCGGCGCGACCGGTCTTCCGGGCAGGTGCGGTGGCGACCGGGAGCGCCGACGGGGGGACGGCATCGACTGCCGAGTGTGCTCGCCGTCTATGCCCACCCGGACGACGAGTCCCTGTGGTCGGGTGGAGTGCTCGCCCGGCACGCGGCCGCGGGCGCGCGCACCGCGGTCGTCACGACGACCTGGACCGCGGGCACCACGCGGGCCGGTGAGCTGGCGGAGGCGCTGCGCATCCTCGGCGCGGGGGAACCGCGGCTGCTCGGCTACGCCGACGCGCGCGTCCCGTATTCGGCCCCGGACGGTCGGCGCTGGTGCGACGTGCCCCTCGAGGAGGCGGTGCGCCGGCTGGTGGCGCACATCCGGGAGTTCCGGCCCCAGATCGTGGTCACCCACGACGCGTACGGAGGCATGACCGGCCACCCGGACCACGTGCACACCCACCGGGCGACCCTGCTCGCGGTCCGGGCCGCCGGTCTCGACCTCGTGTACCCGGACTCGGGTGCCCCCTGGCGGCCGGGTGCCCTCTACTTCGCCACGCACCCGCACTCCGCGGTACGCGCCGTGGGCGATCGTCTGATCCGGACGGGCAAGGCGAGGTACACCGTGCCGGACGAGCTGGTGACCGCGACCGTCGACGTCGGCCCCTGGCTCGCGCAGAAGTGGGCCGCCGTACGGGCGCACCGCTCCGAGGTTGCGCGGGGCGCCGCGCCGGGCCTGATCGCGAGTTGGCCCGCCGACGTCCGGGAGCGGATGCTCGCGACCGAGTGGTACATCCGCCACGAGCCCCCGCCGGGCTCGGCCCCGCAGACGCGTCTCACGGCCTGAGGCGGCGGACGCCCCATCGCCGCGGCCCCGGGGTGAGGACCGGAGGCCCGGGCGCGGGAAGTCCGCGGTGCCGCGTCGAGGCCCGCGGTCGGCCGGGTCGCGCGATCCCCGTCGACGTTCAACCTGTGAAGTCGGGCCGGTGACCCGCGCGCGGTCCTCGCAGGTCACGCGGCACGGGCCGCCCTCGTCAGGGTGCCGGGACCGGGGTGGCGGCAAAGAAGTCCTGTCGGAGGGGTTGCCGTCCGGTTGCCTCATTACTTAAATCAAAGCCTGAACTAAGTATCTGCGTACGGCCGTTCATGCTGTCCGGGCTTTCCGGCCCGGCCGGGGGACTCCCCGCGGTGTGCACCCGGCCGGGGAGTTTGTCATGCCTCGGTCATGGTGGGCACCGGAACCCGCTCTCCTTCACCCGCACGGAGTGGACCAATGAGATTCAGATCCTGGGGGATCGCGCTCGCCACAGCGGCAGCGCTGGTGACCATCCCCGCCCAGACGACACCGGCGAGCGCGGCGGAGGTTCCGCTCTCGCAGGGCAAGACCGCCACCTCCTCCTCGGACGAGAGCGCGGGCACCGCCGCCTCGTACGCCGTCGACGGCAACACCGGCACCCGCTGGTCGTCGGCCGGCACCGACACCCAGTGGCTGCAGGTGGACCTCGGGGCGACGGCCTCGATCACCAAGGTCGTCCTCAACTGGGAGACCGCCTACGGCAAGGACTACAAGATCCAGGTCTCCGGGAACGGAAGCTCCTGGACCGACATCAAGACCGTCACCGGCGGCGACGGCGGGACCGACACGCTCGACGTCTCCGGTCAGGGCCGTTACGTACGGCTGTACGGCGTGTCCCGTGCCACGCAGTACGGCTACTCCCTCTGGGAGTTCCAGGTGTTCGGCGACGCGGGCGGCACACCCCCCGCCGACTGCGGCACCGCCAACGCCGCCAAGGGCCGGACGGCGACCGCATCCTCCACGGAGAACGGCGGCACACCCGCCGCGAGCGCCTTCGACGGGGACAACGGAACCCGCTGGTCGAGTCAGGCCTCCGACCCGCAGTGGGTCCAGGTGGACCTCGGCTCCGCCCAGGACATCTGCAAGGTGGATCTGAACTGGGAGACCGCCTACGGCAAGGAGTTCAAGATCCAGGCCTCGGCCAACGGCCAGGACTGGACGACGCTCAAGGACGTCACCAACGGCACCGCGGGAACCACCTCCTACGACGTCAGCGGTTCCGGCCGCTACGTCCGCATCCTCGGGACGGTCCGCGGCACCGCATACGGCTACTCACTGTGGGAGGTCGCCGTGCACACCGGTTCCGGCGGCGGCACCCCGCCCGTCGAGGGCGGCGGAGACCTGGGCCCGAACGTCATCGTGGTCGACCCGAGCACACCCAACCTGCAGGCCAAGTTCGACCAGGTCTTCGCCAAGCAGGAGTCGAACCAGTTCGGCTCGGACCGCTACCAGTTCCTGCTCAAGCCCGGCACCTACAACGGCATCAACGCCCAACTCGGCTTCTACACCTCGATCTCCGGACTCGGCCTCAACCCGGACGACACGAAGATCAACGGTGACGTCACCGTCGACGCCGGCTGGTTCAACGGCAACGCCACCCAGAACTTCTGGCGTTCGGCCGAGAACCTGTCGCTCAAGCCCGTCAACGGCACTGACCGCTGGGCCGTCGCCCAGGCCGCGCCGTTCCGCCGCATCCACGTCGAGGGCGGCCTCAACCTCGCCCCGAACGGCTACGGGTGGGCGTCCGGCGGCTACATCGCCGACTCGAAGATCGACGGTACGGTCGGTCCGTACTCGCAGCAGCAGTGGTACACCCGGGACAGCTCCGTGGGCGGCTGGACCAACGGCGTCTGGAACATGACCTTCTCCGGTGTCCAGGGTGCTCCGGCCACCAACTTCGACAGCGGCCCGTACACCACGCTCGACTCCACGCCGGTCTCCCGCGAGAAGCCGTTCCTGTACCTGGACGGCAGCACCTACAAGGTGTTCGTGCCCGGCAAGCGCACCAACGCCCGCGGTGTGTCATGGCCCGCCAACGCCGGCGGCACGTCGCTCCCGCTGAGCCAGTTCTACGTCGTCAAGCCCGGGGCGACCGCCGCGACCATCAACACCGCCCTCTCCCAGGGCCTCAACCTGCTGTTCACGCCCGGTGTCTACCACCTCGACCAGACCATCAACGTCAACCGCGCCAACACCGTGGTCCTCGGCCTCGGACTGGCGACGATCGTCCCCGACAACGGCGTCGACGCCCTGCACGTCGCCGACGTCGACGGCGTGCGGCTGGCCGGGTTCCTCATCGATGCGGGCCGCACCAGGTCCGACACGCTCCTGCAGATCGGCGGCGCCAACGCCTCGGCCGACCACGCCGCCAACCCGACCACCATGCAGGACGTCTTCATCCGCATCGGCGGAGCGGGACCCGGGCTCGCCACCAACTCGGTCGTGGTCAACAGCGACGACGTCATCGTCGACCACACCTGGATCTGGCGCGCCGACCACGGCGAGGGCGTCGGCTGGGAGACCAACCGAGCCGACTACGGCCTCGTCGTCAACGGCGACGACGTCCTCACCACGGGTCTGTTCGTCGAGCACTTCAACAAGTACGACGTGCTCTGGAACGGCGAACGCGGCCGGACGATCTTCTTCCAGAACGAGAAGGCCTACGACGTGCCCAACGCCGCAGCCGTCACCCACGACGGCATCGTCGGCTACGCCGCCTACAAGGTGGCGGACAGCGTCAACACCCACGAGGCGTGGGGGATGGGCAGTTACTGCAACTTCACCTCCGATCCGAGCATCGTGCAGCAGCACGGGTTCCAGGTACCGGTGAAGACCGGCATCAAGCTGCACGACATCCTCGTCATCTCCCTCGGCGGAAAGGGGCAGTACGCCCACGTCGTCAACAACACGGGAGCGCCGACCTCGGGGACGGACACCGTGCCGTCCAAGATCACACTGTTCCCGTGACACCGGCCACGACTGGCTGAACGGCTGATCCCGCACCTGTGGCCCGTCGCGCTCGCGGCGGGCCACAGGTCCCTTGCCGGGGGAGCGGATCAGCCCGTCCTGCGCTCCGGCCCCGCCAGGATCCGGCTCTCCATCGCCTCGTACTCCTTGCGCTGCCGCTCCGCGCTGCGGCGCCCGGACATCATGGTGCCGACCCACCCGAACGCGAAGCCGAGCGGGATGGACACCAGACCCGTGGTGGTGAAGGGGAACCAGTTGAAGTCGACGTCCGGGAACGCGGCGGTCGGCGTCCCGGAGACCAGCCTGGTCCCCGGCATGAGCAGCAGCACGGTGAGTGACCCGCCGATGAGCGTGCTCAGCAGACCGCCCCGCGTGAAGCGGCGCCAGAACAGGCTGTAGACGAGGGCGGGGGCGATGGCCGACGCGGCCAGGCAGAACGAGACGGTCGCGAGGGGCTGCAGACTCCTGTCCTGGACCAGACTGGCCAGCAGGATCGCCGGAACACCCACGAGCACGGCGGAGACACGGGCGAGTCCCATCTCGCGCCGGGGCGCGAGCGGCTTGTCACGGCTGCCGAACACGTCGTGCGCCAGGGAGTTGGCGCAGGCGAGGATCATCCCCGCGACCGAGGCCAGCAGCGTCAGGAAGATCGCCGTGGTGACCGTGGTGAACAACAGGGTCTCGGCCCTCGACAGATGCACTCCGAGGGCGGCCCGCGACCCCAGCAGATACGCCGTGTGGCCCCTCGGATCGGCCGCGGTGACGCCCGCCCGCCCGATCAGGGCCGCCGCGCCGACGGCCACCACGGTGATGATCACCACGAAGAGGGCCACCGACGACACCGCCCACGACATCGCCCGGCGGACCTGCCAGGCACTGTCCGCGGTGAACATGCGCATGGTGACGTGCGGCAGACACGCGCCGCCCAGCACGATGGCGAACTGCGTGCTGATCATGTCCAGTTCGGTGTGCGGGCCGCCGGCGAACTGCAGCCCGGAGCGCAGGAACGCCGAGCCCGCCCCGCTGCCGTCCGAGGCGGCGCCGAACAGCGACCCCGCGTCCCAGCCGAAGGTCCGCAGGATCAGCACGCTGACCACGGCCCCCGAACCCAGGAGCATGACCATCTTGAGGATCTGGACCAGGGCGGTGCCCTTCATGCCCCCGATGGCCGCGTAGCTGATCATCAGGGCACCCACACCGATGACGCAGCCGGTCTCCATGGTGCTGCCGGAGAACCCGAGGATGTACGCCAGCAACTGCCCGGTGCTGGCCAGTTGCACCAGCATCATGGGCATCAGGGAGGCGATGGTGACCACGCATGTCGCGATGCGCACCGAGCGCCCCGGCATCCGCCGGGCAAGCGCGTCGCCCATGGTGAACCGGCCCGTGTTGCGCAGGGGTTCGGCCAGCAGGAACATCAGCAGCACCAGCGACAGCAGGGTGCTCAGGGCCAGTACGATGCCGTCGTAGCCGCACAGGGCGATGACGCCGCCGATGGTGAGCACGGTCGCCGCGGAGATGTAGTCACCGGCGATGGCGAGGCCGTTGCGCATCGGCGGCAGTGAGCGGTAGCCCGTGTAGAACTCGTCCAGGTCGTCGTGGTCCGGCCCCGTCATCACGCACAGCAGGAGCGTGACGGTGACCACGGCGAAGAAGGCGACGAGTGACCAGGACTGAGCGGAGCCGCTGAAGTCCGTCATCGGCCCTGCTCCGGCCGGTCGAGCCGTCCTCTCCGGCGGCGCAGGCGGCGGGCGAGCGGATCGACGTAGCGGCGTGCGGTGAACTCGTACAGCGCGATCGCCAGCCAGGTGACGGGGAGTTGGACGAGCCCGATCAGCATGCCGGTGGTCAGCCCCCCGGTGACGGGCTCCGTCATGAAGGAGGGAGCGTAGGCGGAGAGACTCAGGAAGAGGGTGAAGTAGCCGAGGGCCGCGAAGGTGGCCACCCGGCGCTGCCAGCGGTAGGCGCGGCGGAGGATGCGCAGATCCCTGTGGTGCCCGGACGAGGAGCGGAGTGAGGACCAGCCGCGTAAGGGCTCTCCCGACGGCGGCCAGCTGCGGGGGACGGGTGGGGTAGGGCGGGCGCTGTGCGGTCGGGCTGGGTACGACTCGGACGGGTCGTAGGACATCCCGGTTCTCCTAGCACGGCTTGGGCCCGGTGAGCGCGGGCCGCAGGGAGGTGGGGGGAGCGGTTTCGATTTCAAGTTCGAGTCATCGCACGCTATGCGGCGTTTGCGTGTCGCGCGGGACTTTCCCCGAACTGGCTGGTCGGACCGCGTCCGGCGCTCTGACCTCGCATGTTGGCCCTGTGCAAGCAGTGGTTGATGCGACTTCCGGGACGTACGGAGCCGCTGCGAAGGGCAACGCGGAACACGCGCCCTTCCCGATCAGGGAACCCGGGAAGGGCGCGTCCTCACAGGACGTGTCGCCCGTGACTCGGCTCGGTCGGTCCGGTCGTTCCGCCGGTCGTCAGTCCGTCGCGACGCGTCGCCCGCTGAGCTCGGCCCCGTCGATCCGCACCCACAGCTCACGCTCCCCGCCGGCCCACGGGGCGCTGTACGCGGCCTCCTCCAGCCGCCGTACGGCGTCCGGTTCCGTCACCCGCGCGGCGCGGCCCCGGACGAGCACACTCCAGCCCTGGCTGAGGGCGTCGTCGATGTGGTCGGCCTCGAAGGCGACCAGGGTGCCGTCGGGCACCGCGGGCGTCGTGCCGGGTGCGGTGCGGTAGACGACCGCGCCGTCCACGACGCTGTAGTTGAGCGGGACGATGACGGGCCCCTCCACCGTGTCCACCGCGAGCCTGCCCACCCCGTGGGTCGACAGCCGCGCCCGGCACTCCTCGGCGCTCAGTTCGACCAGTTCGGGGTGGCGGGCGGCCCGGCCGATACCGGGCGGCAGGTCGGCGTCGCCGCCGCGCAGCGCCGCGACGCTGGTGCGGAGGGCGTCGGCGAGCCGGATGAGGATGCTGGTGCCGGGCATGGCCGTGGACTGTTCCTCCAGGTACCGGATGTAGCCCGGAGCCGTGCCCGCCCGCAGGGCAGTCTCCGTGCGGGTCAGGCCGAGTTCCTCGCGTCGCAGGGCGATGCGGCGCCCGATGTCGCCCCGGGCGGTACCGGCCGCCGCGGGCGGCGGGCCGGACGGTGTCTGCTCGGACATGGAGATCACTGCCTCTCGTCGGAACGGCCCCGGGGGACCCTTGGCCCCTCGTGCGTCAGGTCCCGGTGGCGCTCCCTTCGAGGACGACCTTGAGCGCGCCGGTGTCGGCGGCCCGGGAGAAGACGTCGTAGGCCTCCTGCATGTCGTCCAGCGGGAAGGTGTGGGTGACCATCGGCGATGCGGGCAGCCGGCCGGCGGCCAGCATGCGCAGCAGGGTCGGAGTGGAATGCGTGTCGACCAGGCCGGTGGTGATCGTCACGTTCTTGATCCACAGGTCTTCGAGGTGCAGGGTCGCCGGCTTGCCGTGCACGCCGACGTTGGCCACGTGGCCGCCGGGCCGCACCATGCGCGTGCACGTCTCGAAGCTCTGCGGCACCCCGACCGCCTCGATGACCGTGTCGGCGCCGAGCCCTCCGGTGAGGTCGGCGACCAGCTGCTCGGCCTCGTCGCCGGCCAGGGCGACGGCGTCGGCACCGAAGCGCTTGGCCGCGTCCAGCCGGGCGGGGGCGAGGTCCACCGCGATGATCTTCTCGGGAGAGTAGAGCCGAGCCGTGGCGATCGCCGCGAGCCCGACCGGCCCGGCCCCCACGACGGCGACGGTGTCGCCCGGCCGCACCTGCCCGTTGAGCACGCCCACCTCGTAGCCGGTGGGGAAGATGTCGGCCAGCAGCACGGCGTCCCTGCTCGCCGTGGCGCCGGGCAGCGGGTGCACGGACAGGTCGGCGTAGGGGACCCGGACGTATTCGGCCTGTGTGCCGTCCGTCAAGTGTCCGAGGATCCATCCACCGCCGCCCCGGCACTGCCCGTACACGCCCTCACGGCAGAAGCGGCAGCGCCCGCAGGCCGAGATGCACGAGACGAGGACCCGGTCACCGGGGCGGACCGTCCGGACGTCGCTGCCCACGTCGACGACCTCGCCGACCGCCTCGTGTCCGAGCACCGTTCCCGGCCGGACCTCCGGGACGTCTCCCTTGAGGATGTGCAGGTCCGTCCCGCAGATGGTCACGGCGTCGACGCGGACGATCGCGTCGGTGGCCTCCCGGACCGCGGGATCCGGCACGTCCTCCCAGGACGCCTGCCCGGAACCGTGATACACGAAGGCCTTCATGGCGTATCCCTCCTGGGAATGGCTGACACTCCCAGCGTGGCCGCTCCGGATGCGTCGCACATGGGCTGACCGGCCCCCGCGGCGGGTCCACACGGGCAGAGAATCACGGGACGGACGCCGCCGCGGGCCGTGTCGTCCCGGGCCGTGACCGGAAGGCCACCGAGGGCTCCGGGCCGGTGCCCTCAGTGCGGGCCCGGGTCCACCGTCGTCGTGATCCGGGTGAGGGCGGGGCGCCGTGGCACGGAGCCGAACCCGAACCGCACGGGCGGTGCGACGGGTGCCATGGCACCGAGGTCGGCGCCCTCGAAGACGGCCGAGACCGCGCGGACCGGCCGCAGATCACGGGCGCCGTACCACTCCCTGCGACCGCCGCCGGCGCTGCCGCGGGTGCGTACGCCGGGCAGCAGAATCCGCGCGGGCAGGTCCGTCAGCGCGCTCCACGCCGGACTGCGGCCGAGCGCGCCGGGCACCGCACACAGCAGCAGTCCCAGGAGCCCCCGGCGGCCCGTCGTGAAGGACAGGAGGAGGGGGCCGGCGACGACCGTCCACGTGTCGCCCTCGGCCCGTACGTCGACGGGGACCACCCGCACGGTGTCGAAGGTGTAGGTGCCGCTGACGAAGTCCGCCGTCTCCCGGGTGGGCGCCAGCAGCACCCGCTCCCCGTGGGGGCGCTCCAGCATCACGTCGCTGAACGGACCGAACGGCGAACGCGGCCAGTGCCCCAGCACGATGCGCGTCCCGGAGGACGTGCCGAGGCCTGCGATCCAGCCGTCGAAGCGCAGCCGAGACGACCGTCGCGTCCGGTCGGCGAGCGGGCTCATCGGCGCCGGCCGGGCCCGGCGAGCAGGACGCGGCGGCCGGTGGCGGTGCTCACGATGCCTCCAGTACGTGCGCAGGGTGGCGCTGAGGCATCCCCGCGGACGTCTCCAGGGCATTCTCGGCCGACGGCCGTGCGCCCGCCAGTGCGTGGCCGCCCCGCGCGTTCGGCAGCGCGGCCCTCGTGGCACCGGGACGGCACGACCGCCGGACGCGGACGGATCCGTCAGGATGAAGCATGACGACCGACGCCCTGACGACCCTGCGGTCCGAGCTGCGCGAGCGGGCGGAGCCCGCCGTCCGGGCGCAGCTGGTGCGGGTGCTCACTCCCTCCGACGACGAACTGCTCGGCGTCCGCGTCCCGGTGATGCGGCAACTCGCCCGGCAGCACCGGGCGTTGCGGCTGGAGGACATCGACACTCTGCTGCGCAGCCAGGTGCACGAGGAACGGTTCACCGCACTCCTGGTCCTCGCCGAGCAGGTGCGAAGCGCTCGGGACGCCGACCGGAAGGCACTGGCCGACTTCTATCTGGCCCGCACGGACCGCGTGGACAACTGGGATCTGGTGGACGGTTCCGCGTACGTCGTGCTGGGGCCGCTGCTCCTGGACGGCGCGTCCGACGTGCTGGACGCGTTGGCGGGGTCGGCGTGGCCGTGGGACCGCAGGATCGCCGTGGTGGCCACGCTGGCGCTGATCCGGGAGGGCCGCTTCGAGCCGACCCTCCGCCTCGCCCTCCGGTTGCGCGGGGACACGGAACCCCTGATCCACAAGGCGCTGGGGTGGATGCTGCGGGAGATCGGCCGCCGGGACGAGCCGTTGATGGTGGACTTCCTCGACCGGCACGCCGCCGAGTTCCCGCGCGTCACCGTGCGCTACGCGACGGAGCGCCTGTCGCCGGACAGCCGGGCCCGGTTCGTAGGCCGGCGCCGAAGCCAGGACCCTTGTGTCTGATGGAGCGTCAGATATTCGCTGGTCGCCGGAAATCCGCTGGGGAGCGTAGGAGTTGTGCCGATAGGCTCCCGCGTCATGCCGACAAGTCTTCGCGGATCCGCCCTGCCCGCCGCGTTCGCCGCTCTCCTGCTGACGGCCGTCACCGGGTGTTCGTCCGGCTCCGCCGACGACGCGTCGGGTCTGCGGGCGGCCCTGGGAGAACTGTCCGACGACGCCGGCTCGGGCCAGGTGCTGTACATCGACGGCGAGCGCATACGCGAGGACGGCGACGCCAAGACGTACGGCACCATCGGGCAGCCGGGCATCACGGTGATGAGCGCATACGTCTCCGGGCCGTGGGAGAAGCAGTTGACGCCGTCCCGGATCGACACCTCCGTCGAGACCCCCGACGCCGGGCACCTGGAAGGCTCGTTCGACGCGGCCGCCCTCACCAAGTCCCTCGAGGCGGACGGTTACACGAAACGGGAGAAGGACGGCCGGCAGGTCTGGCAGCGGTCCGGCACGAGGCAACCCTCGTTCCAGGTCTCGGACGACGAGGTCTCCTACGTGACGGGAAGCACGGCCGCCCTGGCGGACGTCGACCCCGCGGACGGCGCCTCGCTGGCCGACAGCAAGGACTATCAGCGCGTCGCCGCCTGCCTCGGCGACGTGTACCGCGCCGACGTACGGCCGCTGACCGCCGGAAAACGAGTCCGGCTTTCCGCGGTCGGCCAGCGGGTCTCCTCCGCCGGCAGAAACACCGAGGTGATGTGTGTCGTGGCCAAGGACGGGGCGACCGCCGGCCGCGTCGCCGACACACTGCGGTCCACTGTCCGCGACGAGGCACCGAGGTTCGACGGCGCGAAAGTGGCGGTCGTGAAGGGCGACACGTCGGTGGTGCGGGTGACGGTCCCGGACGCAGGGACCCGACGGCCGGGCCGGCTCCTCACGCAGGACGTGCAGTTGTGGCGGGCCGTGGACGACGTGTGACCGGGCGCGGGGACGTCGTCCGGGTGTGGTGGTGACAACGGTGGCGACGGTCGCTGTCGGCGTCCGGCGTGACCGGCCGTGCCTCCACGCAGGGCCTGTGCCGTCAGTCCGCCGCCACGGGGGCGTCCCAGACCAGGGTCGTCCCGCCACCCGGGGGAGACGCCAACTCCAGTTTGCCGCCGAGCTGCCGGGCGCGTTCCGCCAGGTTGGTCAGGCCGCTGCGGCGCCCTCCCGGGGAGATGCCCACGCCGTTGTCGGAGACGGTCAGCCGCACATGTCGTCCGTCCGTCATCAGGACCACGTCGACCCGGGACGCCCGTGCGTGCCGGGCGACGTTGGCCAGCGCCTCGGTGAGCACGGACATCACGTGATCGGCGGTCTCCCTGGGCACCTGGGTGTCGAGGAGCCCCTCCATGCGCAGACTCGGGGCGAACCCGAGCACGGGCGCCGCCTCGCCCACCGCCCGCACCACCCGGGCCCGCAGGCCCTGGCGCGCATCGCTGTCGCGCGCCCGGAGCCCGAAGATCGTCGACCTGATGATCTTGATCGTCTCGTCCAGGTCGTCGACCGCGCGCATGACCCGCTCCGACGCCTCCGGATGCTGGATGAACCGGCCCGCGCTCTGCAGCGTCATGCCCGTCGCGAAGAGCCGCTGGATGGCCAGGTCGTGCAGGTCACGGGCGATACGGTCCCGATCCTCCAGCAGTGCCATCTGCTCGGCGTCGCTGCGCCGGTCGGCCAGCTCCATGGCCACGGCGGCCTGGCCCGCGAACCCCTTGAGCGGCTCGGTCTCCAGCTCGGAGAACACCGTCTGACCGCTCTCACGGGCGAGCAGCACGACCCCGCGTACGCCGTCGCCGGTACCGATGGGCACGGCGACCGCGGGCCCCAGCCCGGCGAACCGCGGCGGACCCGCCGAGATCCGCTCGTCGTGCGAAACGTCCGGACTGATCACGGGGGCCGCGGCGGAGAAGGCCGCACCCATGAGCGTGCCCTGCACCGGGAGCACCAGCCCCCGGTGCGCCTCGGCCTCCCGGCCGACGGCCAGTTCCACCGACAGCGACCCGGTGTCCTCCATGGGCAGGGCGACGACGGTGAGTGCCGCGCCGGTGAGCTCGCGGGCCCGCTCGGCGACCAGGTTGAGCACCTCGCCGCTGGGGACACCGGACAGCAGACTGCGGGTGATCTCCCCGCTGGCGCGGACCCAGCGTTCGCGGCGCTGGGACTCCTCGTAGAGCCTGGCGTTGTCGATGGCCACGCCGGCCGCCACCGCCAGCGTCGACAGCACGGACTCGTCCTCGTCGTCGAACCGGGCCCCGCCGCGTTTCTCGGTCAGGTACAGATTGCCGAAGACCTGGCCCCGTACCCGGATGGGGACACCGAGAAAGGTGTTCATCGGCGGATGGTGCGCCGGGAAGCCGTACGACGCCGGGTGGTCCGAGAGCTTGGCCAGCCGCAGCGGCACGGGGTGGCGGATCAGCTCGCCGAGGATGCCGTGCCCCTCGGGATAGTGGCCGATGAGCGCGATCTGCTCCTCGCTGAAGCCCACGGTGAGGAAGTCCGACAGCCGCTTGCCGTCCGGGCCGATCACGCCCAGCGCGGCGTACTCGGCCTCGACCAGCACGGCCGCCGCCTCGACGATGCTCCGCAGGACCTGCTCCAGGTCGAGTTCGCGCCCGACGGACATCACCGCCTCGAGCAGGCTGTGCACCCGGTCGCGGGTTCCGCGCGCCGCGTCCAGCCTGGCCTGCAGCTCCTCCAGCAGCTCGTCCAGTCGCAGATGAGGAAGCCGCACCCAGCCGCTCTCGGGGCTTGCCACAGCCGCTGCCTCCAGATGCGCCTCGGCCACCGACAGTCGATCGTTCCGGTGGAACCTCACCGTACCGCCGACGGATGACGGGGTGGTACCGCATCCGCCCGTTCCCGAGCCGGACGAGTCGGGGGAACGCCGGCCGCTTCCGCCGGGCCGAACGGCCGTGGCGAGCGCCGGTGGGGCCTCGGGTGCCCGCCTCCGGCGGGGTGACGGGCCCCGGGGCCATGCGGGGCCTGACGGCGTCTGTCCGCCGAGCCGTCAGGCGGCACGGGCGCGGGTGCCGCCGTCGCCGACATCTGGGGCGGTGTGCCGGTCCTGCCTCCCGGGACCGGTCGGCGGTCACGGGGGCCGAACAGCCCTAGCGCCCTCGCGTGGGGCGGACGTTCCATTGCGGTGACCGGTCCCGTGGCATCCGTCCGGTGACACGTTCGCACGAGGGTTCACCATGGCAATCGACGACACCGACATCAGCACGGCCGTGCCGCGCGAAACCGTCGCGCTCGACACCGCTGAGGCGCTGCGGCTGCTCGGCAGCGTCTCGTTGGGCAGGATCGTCTTCACCCGGCAGGCGCTGCCCGCGGTCCGGCCGGTCAACCACGTCCTGGAGGACGGCGACATCGTCGTCCGCACCCACGAGGGCGCCGCCCTCACCTCGTACGCCGGGCCGGCCGGCGGCACCGGGGTTGTCGTCGCCTACGAGGCCGACGCCATCGACCCGGAGACACATCTCGGCTGGAGCGTCGTGGTCACCGGGTTCGCCCGCCTGGTGACCGACCCGCGGGAGCTGGCCCGCTACCGTTCGCGATTGCGACCCTGGATGAACGAGTCGATGGACTACGCGGTCCGCATCCGCCCCGACCTGGTCACCGGCGTCCGCCTCACCGCTGCGCCCGCGACCGCCGCGGCGCCCCCGCTCGGGGGCCGGGGCCGAACGGCCCCCTAGCCCTCCCCGCCGCGGACCGGGTGGACCCGCGCCCGGACCGCTCAGCACATGCGGGGGTGGCCCACCCGATGTCACCTTGAAGGGGGACGACCGGGAGGTGCAGTCCGATGCCGGAGGCGGAGCACGAGAGGACCAGACGGCACCTGATGTGGCGGTGGCGGAGCAATCCGCTGCGGCGGCACGACGACGTCGTCGAGGCATGGACCGTCGTGGCGGTGTGGGCGGCCGTCTCGCTGGGCGGCGCGTTCGTCGGCACGATGACGGCGCACACCGTCGATCAGTCGTTCGCGGAGCGGCGCGCCGGACTCCATCCCGCTCAGGGGGTGCTCCTGGAGAGCACCATGGACGCCGTCCCGATGGCGGAGGGACCTCAGCGGATCAGTGTGCGGGCGGAGGTCCGCTGGACCGCCTCGGACGGCGCCACGCACACCTCCCGCGCCTGGGTGGACGCCGGCCGGAAGGCCGGTGCGACCGTGCCCGTCTGGACCGACGGCCAGGGCCGGCCCACCCGGGAACCGCCCTCGGCGGGTGAGGCGGCGACGGAATCGGCCCTCCTGGGAGCCGGCGCGGCCGTCGCCTTCAGCGGCATGACGTACGCCGCCGGACGTGCCGTGCGGTGGCGGCTGGATTGCCGGCGCTACGACCTGTGGGCGCGGGAGTGGGAACAGGTCGGGCCCCGCTGGCGACGCCGGACGACATGACCGCCCGCGCCCCGGGCACCGTCCCCGGCGAGCGGCGGACGGCCGGCCGACGGACTCCCGGCCGACCGGGCCCTCGGTCGGCCCCCTTTGCGCGGAGCGTCGGCCGGCCCCGGCAGCCGTCGGCCGACGGAACCTTCTGCCCAGAAGTGATCCGGTGAGGGGCGCACCCGATGCTCTCCACCCGGCGCACGACGGTCAGGGGATGGCGGTGGCGGCCCAATCCGCTGCGGCGGCACAGCGACGTCGTGGAGGGGTGGATCACCGTCGGCGCCTGGGTCGCCGCGACGGTCGGCGGCACCATGGCGGGTTTGCTGGGCGCGGACGCCGCGGCGCACGCCGTGGAACAGCGCCGGGAAGGACGGCAGCTCGTCCGTGCCGTGTTGACGGAGCCCGCCCCGCAGGGTGAGGGCGACGGGCTCACGGGTTCCGTGGTCGACCGTGTGCGGGCCGAGGTGAGCTGGACCGACGGCGGCGGAACGGTGCACAGGGCGGAGGCGAAGGTGGTGCCCGGAACGAGGGCGGGCGCCGAGGTGACGCTGTGGACCGATGGCCGGGAGCGGCCGGTCTCCGCGCCGCCCGGTGCGGCGGAGGCGGCGACACGGGTGGCGCTGACCGGTACGGGATGCGGCCTGGCCGGGGGCTTCGCGCTGCTCGGGGGCGGCCTCGGGGTGCGTCTCCGGGTCGAGCGCCGGGCCGTCGAGCAATGGGGAGCGGCATGGGACCGGGTCGGGCCGCAGTGGGGGAGGAGACCCGGTTGAGGCCGGGATCGTGCCGCAGTGGGGACGGGCAGGCGCCGCACCGCGCACCGTGCGCCGCGACCTCCTTCCGAGGTGATCCGAATGGCACCTCTAGCGGTGGGGCGCCGACGGGGCCGCGGCGGTGGGCGTCGTGGAGGAGAGCCCGTGGGTGTCGAGATCGAAGTCCACGTCGACCACGCCCTCGACGGCCCTGACGAGGCGGGCGGCCACCGGCACCAGCGAGGTGTCGGGTATCCGGCCCCTGAGCGTCACGGCGCCGTCCCGGACCCCGACCAGGACCGACGAAACCGGCGGGGGCAGGTACGGCAGGACGTCCCGGCGGATCTCGTCGGCGATGTCCTCGTCGTCCCGGAGGAACACCTTCAGCAGGTCCCCGCGGCTCACGATGCCCCGCAGCAGACCCGCCCCGTCGACGACGGGCAGGCGCTTGACCCCGGCCCGGGCCATGGTCCGCGCGGCCTGGGCGAGCGTCGCGTCCGGGTGGACGGTGAGGGCCGGCGACGTCATGAGCTCGTCGGCGGTGAGCCCGCCGGCCTTGGCCAGGTCCGGCAGTCTGCGCAACTGCGTGCGGCGGTCCGGGTCGCTGTCGCGGAACTCCTCCTTGGGCAGCAGGTCGGCCTCGGAGACCAGGCCGACGACATGTCCGGGCCCGTCCAGGACGGGGAGCGCGCTGACGTTCCTCTCCTGCATCAGCCGGACGATCTCCTTGAAGCGCGCCTCACGGGCCACTGCGGCGACCGCGCGGGTCATCACGTCGCTCACGATGTGCGGGGTGCTGGGCATGACGCCTCCTCGCCCGGCCCCGGCCGCCGACAGGATCACCGGAGCCGACACCGCGGGCCGGTCCCTTCCAGGATGGGCCCCGGCGGCCGCCGGACCCAGGGGCCACCCGGCCCGAGCCGCGGGCCGATGAGCACTCTCCGAGCGGTACGGCATCACCAGGTTCACGTCCGGCACGGCGTGGGCGCACACGCGGGTGCGCGGCCACGGCGGAATGGGCAGCGCCGTGGTTGCGCGGCACCCGCACGGCCCGGGGATGGCGCGGAGCCCCGCCCGGGCTCGCGCGCACGGACGGGGGCGGCGCACACCCCGGTGGGGTCGGTGCATGCGGACGGGGCGGAGCGCACGCCGGCCGGGTCGGTGCGCGCAGACGCCCTGCTCCCCCCCCCGGAAGCGGCCGCGCACCGGCAGGGCCGACCGGCCCGTTCCGGGGACCAGCGGCCCCTGCCCCTGCCGCCCTCGGCGCACGACGCTGAAAGCGGAACCTCCGACGCAGAAGGTGGACATCATGTCGCGTACCACTCCCCACACCGTCACCGCGGGCCTCGACGGCTCCCCCGAAAGCCTGGCCGCCGCGGAATGGGCAGCCCGGGAGGCGGAGCTGCGCGGACTCCCGCTGGAGCTGGTCCACGTCTGGCAGCCCGCGCCCGACCCCCTGGCGCAGGCGCCGCTCCTCGGCGCCGAGACGCTTCAGCACTGGAGCGAACGCGTCCCCCGAGAGGCTCTGGAAGGCCTTCGGCAGCGCCACCCCGCCCTTCCGATGACCGCCGTGCAGCGCACCGGCGCGCCCGGGGACGCGCTCGCGGAGGCGGCGAAGGATGCCGCGGTGCTCGTCCTCGGTTCCCGCGGTCTGAGCGGTGTCGGCGGATTCCTGGTGGGGTCCGTCGGGATGGCCGTCGTCGCCCGCACCGAGCAGCCCGTGGTCCTGGTCCGGGCCGGCGAGCAGGCCACGGACACACACGTGGAAGGCGTGTCCGGGGCGGCGCCGTTCCGGCCCGTCGTGCTCGGCCTGGACGCCGAGCACCCGGACGACTCGGTCATCGGCTTCGCGTTCGACGCGGCGGTCCGCCGCGGCACGGCCCTGCGGGTCGTGCACGGCTGGAACCTGCCGTCGTACTACGTGTACGGGCTCGCCGCCGACCCCGAGTTCCACCAGGAACTCGCCCGTCCGCAGGCGGACGCGCTGACGGCAGTCCTGGGGCCCTGGCGGGACAAGTTCCCGTCGGTCGAGGTCGTCGAGGAATGCCTCGTCGGCAGCCCCGCCACCCACCTGGTCGACGCGTCCCGCCGGGCGTCCCTGGTCGTGGTGGGCCGAAGGATCCGGCGCAGCGCGATGGGCGCGCACATCGGGCCCGTGACCCACGCGGTCCTGCACCACGCCACGTCACCCGTCGCCGTCGTCGCGCACTCCTGACCGTGCACCGGGGGGCAGGCTCCTCGGGGAAGCCGGCCCCCCCCCCCGCGCGTGCGGGAGGACGCACCGGCCGGGCGGGCCCTCCGAAGGGCCGACCGGCCCCCGTGAGGGCCCCCACCAGCCCCTGGGACGGCTCCGCGATCCGCTGGATGCTCGAAGTGCCAAGAGCCCTTGAGGAGACCCGCGATGACGAACGAGGCACTCAGCCGATCGACGGTCCACGCGCTGCTCGCGGACGGCACCACCGCGTGCATCCGGCCCGTGACACCGGACGACCACGACCAGCTGCTGGGGCTCTACGAGGAGATGTCCCCGGAGAACCTGCGACGGCGCTTCTTCGCCGTGAGCCGGCGCTCCGCGGCACAGGCCGCCGACCGGGCCTGTGCGGCACCGCGCGCCGGCTACCGGGCCCTGCTCGCCGAGAGCCGGGGCCGGGTGCTCGGCCTGGCCGAGTACGAGTGCGGCGCGGACGCGGCGTCGGCCGAGATGTCGATCGCGGTGGCCGACGGCCGGCACCACCGGGGCGTCGGCACGCTCCTCGTCGAACACCTGGTCGCCGCGGCCCGCGCCGAGGGCGTCACCACGTTCACCGCGGACGCGCTCAGCGAGAACCGGGAGGTGCTGCGGCTCTTCGCCGACCTCGGACTGCGCGTGGCCCGCCGCTTCGAGGGCCCCGAGGTCCGCTGCACCGTGTCACTCGACGAGGACGACACCTACCTGTCCGCCGTCGAGGACCGAGGCCGGTCCGCCGACGTCGCCAGCCTGGAACCGCTGCTGCGGCCCGACGCGGTCGCCGTGGTGGGAGCCGGGCGCACACCCGGCTCCGTGGGCCGTGCGATCCTGCACCACCTCCGCTCGGGCGGCTTCACCCGCCGTCTGCTCGCGGTGAACCCCAGCGCGACCTCGATCCTCGGCATCCGGGCCCACCCGTCGGTCAGCGCCCTGCCGAGGACGCCCGACCTGGTCGTCGTCGCCGTCCCCGCCGCTGCGGTCCCGGCCACCGCCGAGGAGTGCGGCAAGGCAGGTGTACGTGCCCTCGTCGTTGTCTCCGCCGGACTCGACGACGTCCAGTCGCGGGCGCTGATGACCGCGTGCCGCACCTACGGCATGCGCCTCGTCGGCCCCAACTGCCTGGGGGTGTCGAACACCGACCCCGCTCTCCGCCTCGACGCGACCTTCGCCGCCGACCACCCGACGCCCGGCACGGCGGGCGTCGCGGTGCAGTCAGGCGGCGTCGGCATCGCCCTGCTCGACGGTCTCTCCCGGCTCGGTATCGGCGTGTCGTCCTTCGTCTCGCTCGGTGACAAATACGACGTCAGCGGCAACGACATGCTCCAGTGGTGGGAGTGCGACGGGCGCACCGACCTGGCGCTGCTGCACCTGGAGTCCTTCGGGAACCCGCGGGCGTTCTCCCGCACCGCACGGCGGGTGACCCGCCGCATGCCGGTGCTGACCGTCGATGCGGGCCGCACGGACGCGGGCCGGCGCGCCGCCGCCTCGCACACGGCGGCCGCCGCGACCCGCACCATGACCCGTCAGGCGCTGTTCCTCCAGGCGGGCGTCACCGCGACCCGCTCGGTGGGCGAACTCCTGGAGACCGCCTCCCTCTTGCACTCCCAGCCGCTGCCCCGGGGCAGTCGCGTCGCGATCATCACCAACGCGGGCGGCGCCGGGGTCCTCGCGGCCGACGCCTGCGCGGAGGCGGGACTGACACTCCCCGCGCTCACCCCGGAGGTGATCGACGACGTGCTGGCCGTGCTGCCCGAGGGCGCCGCCGTGGGCAATCCGGTCGACGCCACCGCCGCGGTCACCGAGGACCAGCTGAGGGATTGCGTGGAGCGGATCCTGCGGCACCCCGGCATCGACGCCGTGCTGCTGGCCCTCGTCCCGACCGCGATCGCCGCGGCCACCGGCGACGATCTCGTCCGGGCGCTCACCCGGCCGTCCGGCCTCCGGTCCAAGCCCGTCGCCGCCGTGCGCCTGGAACAGGACCTGCCCGTCCGGCTGCTGCCCGCCGCGGACGGCACGACCGTGCCCGCCTACGCCGAACCGCGAGCTGCGGCAGGTGCGTTGGCCCATGCCGCACGCCGTGCGGCTTGGCTCGGCCGGCCCGCCGGAACGATCCCGGACCTCGACCTCGTCGACGTGCCACGCGCGCACACGGTCGCGGACGCCTTCCTCACCGCTCATCCCGACGGCGGCTGGCTCGACCCGCGCACCTGCGCCGATCTGCTGGCCTGCTACGGCATTCCCCAGCTTCCCTGGGCCTGGGCCGAGACGGAGGACGAGGCCGTCTTCGCGGCGGAACGGCTGCGCGGCCCCGACGGCCGGGTCGTCATGAAGGCCCACTGGCCGGGGCTGCTGCACAAGAGCCAGCAGCACGCCGTCCACCTCGACCTCCAGGGGGACGCGCAAGTCCGCGCCGCCTTCCGGGACTTCGAGACCAGGTTCGCCGGGCTGCTCGCCGGAGTCGTCGTGCAGCCGCTCGCCGCCCGCGGCTCGGAACTGTTCGCCGGCGTCGTGCAGGACGAGGTCTTCGGCCCCCTGGTGGTGTTCGGGCTGGGCGGCACGGCGACGGAGGTGCTGAACGACCACGCCGCCCGGCTCGCACCGCTCACCGACCACGACGTCCACGACCTGATCACGGCACCGCGCTGCGCGCCGCTCCTGTTCGGGGCCCAGGGCAGCGGACCCGTCGACCTGGAGGGTCTGGAGCAGCTGCTGCTGCGGCTGTCCCGGATGGCGACCGATCTGCCCCAGCTCGCCGAGGCCGACTTCAACCCCGTCCTCGCGACACCGGCCGGAGTGTCCGTCCTCGACGCACGCGTACGCCTGCTGCCCCGCAGGTCCCAGGATCCCTATCTGCGCCGGCTCCGCTGAGGAGGAGACAGACATGAAGCACAACAAGGTCGGCTCCCTGATGACCACCGAGGTCGTCCGTGCCGAGTACGGCACCCCGTTCAAGGAGGTCGCACGGCTGCTGGCCGATCACGGCATCAGCGGGCTGCCGGTCGTCGACGACGACGAGAAGGTCATCGGCGTCGTCTCCGAGACCGACCTGATGGTCCGGCAGGCGGAGACGCCCGACCTCTACGAGCCGAAGCGGCGTATCCGGTTCGCTCTCCCGTCCCGCGGTGCCAAGGCCACGGCGGTCAAGGCCCGGGCCCGCACCGCCGGCCGGCTGATGACCGCACCGCCCGTCACGGTCCATGCCGAGGACACCATCGCCGAAGCCGCCCGGATCATGGCGGAGCACCGGGTGGAGCGGCTGCCCGTCCTGGACGAGGAGGAACGGCTCGTCGGCATCGTCACCCGCCGAGACCTGCTGCAGGTCTTCCTGCGCCCCGACGAGAGGATCCGCCAGGACGTCATCGGTGAGGTGCTCGTACGCGCGCTGTGGCTGGCGCCCCGCAGTGTCGACGTCTCCGTCGACGAGGGAGTGGTCACCCTCGCCGGTCACCTGGAGCGCAGGAGCGAGACGGAGATCGCCGTCTCCATGACCCGCCAGATCGACGGCGTCGTCGCGGTGGTGGACAAGCTCACCCACCGCCTCGACGACTCCCGTGTCAGTACCGACGCGCAGACGTTGCACGGCATCGCCGACGCATGGCTGTGCAATCCGTGAGAGGAGGCGGGCCGCCGTGTTCGACAACGTGCTGGTCGCCTATGGAACGACCAATGGATCCACGGCGCAGATCGGCGAGGCCATCGCCGGTGTGCTGCGCAAGGAAGGGCTCACGGCCGAAGCACTGCCCGCGGGTTCGGTGGCGAGCGTGACGTCGTACGACGCCGTCGTGCTCGGCGGCGGACTGTACGCCGGTCGCTGGCACAAGGACGCCCGCCGCTTCCTGCGCCGTCACGGCGACGCCCTGGAGAAGCGCCCGCTGTGGCTGTTCAGCAGCGGTCCGCTCGACGCCTCCGCCTCCGAGCGGGACATTCCGCCGGTGCCCGGCGTGCGTCGGGCCGTCAGCCGCCTCGATGCGCGGGGACACATCACGTTCGGAGGATGCCTCGAAGAGGGCGCGAAGGGATTCGTCGCCAAGCGGATCGTCTCCGCCGGCAAGGGAGGCGACTTCCGCGACTTCGCGGAGATCGAGGCCTGGGCGCAGCGGATCGCCGCCGAGCTGAAGGCGGGGGCCACGGACTGAGCGTCGCCACGGACGCTCCCGGCCCCGCACTCCGATGAGAAGGGACCCCGCGGCGCACCGCCGCGGGCGGACGGAAGCCGATGGGATCGATGGAGCGTCCCCTGGTCGTCGGTGTGGACGGATCGGAGTCCAGCCTGCCGGCGACGGACTGGGCGGCGGACGAGGCGGCCCGCCGCGGCCTGTCGATGCGGCTGGTCCACGGCTTCCTCTGGGAGCGCTACGAGGGTGTCGCGCTCGGCAGCGTGGACCGGCCCTCCGGACGGGTGCCGGCGGAGCACATCGTCGCTTCCGCCGCGGAGCGCGCCCGGCTCGGGCACCCCGACCTGAAGCTCGCCACCGAGGTGGTGCCCGAGGACGCGGTCTCCGCCCTCCTGCCGACCGCCCGCAACGCCGCCTGTGTGGTGACCGGTTCGCGCGGACGCGGAGAACTGAAGGGGCTGCTGCCGGGCTCGGTCGGACTGGGCGGGGCGGCCCACGCGGACTGCCCGGTGATCGTCGTCCGCGGCGACATGGCGGCCCTGGAGAGCACGCACGGGCGCATCCTGCTCGGTGTCGGCGATCCGGCGGCCGGCGCGGAGGCCGTGCGTTTCGCCTGCCGCGCGGCCGAAGCCCGCGGCTGCCTCCTGGACGTCGTCCACGCCTGGCGCTGCCCGGCGCACGAGACGACGGACCATCCCGGTTTCGCCGCGGAACCCGCGCAGGTCCACGAGAAGCGGGCGCGTGCCCTGCTCGACGCCGTGGTCCGGGACACCGAGGCGGCCCACCCCGACGTGCGGGTGCGCCCGAGCACCGTCGAGGGCCCCGCCCACAAGGTGCTGGTCCGCCGCTCCGCCGCCGCGGACCTCCTGATCGTCGGTGCCCGGCGCCGGCCGGGACACCAGCACGGGCTGCAACTGGGCCACGTGGCACACGCGTTGCTCCACCCTGCCGAATGCCCCGTGGCGATCGTCCCGCACGCGGACTGACCCGCGTCCGGGCGTGCGATGCGTCAAGGGCGCCAGTAGAGCGACGGGTCCGGGTGGTCGGTGAAACCGAGGGCGCGGTACAGGGGTTCACCGGCGGGCGAGGCGTACAGGTCCACCCGGGCCACCTCCTGCTCCCGGAACCAGTCGAGCAGCCCCCGCATGATCGCCCGGCTGTGGCCACGCCTCCGGTGAGCCGGGTCGGTGACGACGCCGATCACGTGGCCGATCCGGCCGTTGCGCAGATGCGGCCCGGGCAGCCGCTGCTCGATCGTGCCGATGCCGCAGGCGGCGAGGCCGCCGTCGCCGGGCACGACGAGGATGCGTACGGCGTCCGAGGACACCTGCTCCTCGAGCACGGTGGCCAGGGCCTCCCGCCAGCCCGTGTCACCGGGTGACGGAAGGAAGAAGTCGCCGCCGAGCGTCTCGAACAGCATCGCCCGCAGGCGTACGAGCTCGGCGACATCGTCCTCGACTGCCTGCTGCACAGATGACATGTAATAAGCGTAGGGCTGGTTCGGCTCTTACGTCCAGTGTTGCCGTGCTCCCTCTTTTTTCGGTGGCGATCCGACACTGGCCTGCGAACACGCCCTGCCGCGACGGCGGTTGGCCACGAGATTTCTGTGAATCGGCGGGGCGATTGAACACGCGTGGGTCCTCCGCCGTACAGAAGGTGGCCATGCCGGGCCGGCAACGAAGCGGTAGGAGTAGTTCCTTGAGACGCAACACGCGAAGACGCCCAACGGGCGCACGACGCGCCACCTTTGCGGCGGTCGCGCTGATGTTGGGCGGAGGCGGACTCGTGGCGGTGAACGTCTACGCCACCGCCAGTGAAGGGGACTCGGCGGAGCCGGGTCAGGGCCGGACCGCGCAGGTCCTGGCAGCGGGCGGAGCCACCATCGACTGCCCGGACGTCGGCAGTCGGCTGACGGCGACGCCGGAACAGGCGAGGGCGGAGGTCGACAAGGAACTCGCCCTGCTGGACAAGCAGATCACCGAGGCCTACCAGCGGTTGCAGGAGGCGACACGGGACGGGCAGCAGGACGCTGCCTTCGCCGACAACTCGATCATGACGCCGCTGAAGGACAAGCGGGCCGCGACGATCGAGCGGATCCTGGTCGCCATCGACCGGGTGGGCGACCGTCCGGAGGGCCTGGACGCCTTCGCGCCCTGTACGCTCCGCGCCTCCGGCAACCAGGACGGTCAGGCCGACGGCGGTCAGGACCAGAACGGTGACGGCCAGGACCAGGGCGACGGTCAGGACCAGAACGGTGACGGTCAGGACGGCGGTCAGGACCAGGGCAACGGCGGACAGGCCGGCAACGGTCCCGTCGCGGCGGACTTCGTCGACATCACGACCGTTCAGCCGAACGTGGCCGCCAAGCCGCAGGCCGGGTCCGGCGGTTCGTCCGGTACGTTCGTCAGCTCCTGCGGTGTGAACGCCAACAAGAAGTTCAACACCGACAACGTGATCGTGGCGCCCGGTGTCACCAACGGCGCTCACCACCTGCACGACTACGTCGGCAACCAGTCCAACGACGCCTTCGCCAACAACGACACCTTCGCCGCGGCCGAGACCAGCTGCGCGAACCAGGGTGACAAGTCGTCGTACTACTGGCCGGTGGTGCGTGTCCAGGACGGTACGCAGGACTTCGACCAGAACAACGACGGCGGCGGCAAGGAAGGCAACGTCGGCCGGATCCAGCAGACCAAGCAGGCGTCGATCAAGTTCGTCGGCAACCCGCGCAGCAAGGTCGTCGCGATGCCGAAGTTCCTGCGCATCATCACCGGCGACGCCAAGACCCTCACCAACGGTCTCGGCAATGCGAACGCGCACTGGAGCTGCACCGGCTTCGAGGACAAGGTGCAGCTGACCGAGCAGTACCCGATCTGCCCCGGGGGCAGCAGCGTGGTCCGCTCGTTCGCCTTCCAGAGCTGCTGGGACGGCCAGAACATCGACAGCGCCAACCACCGGACGCACGTGGCGTTCGCCGACGCCCAGGGCAACTGCGCCAACGGCTTCAAGGCGATCCCGCAGCTGACGATGCGCCTGGTCTACGACGTTCCGGCGCCGACCATCGAGAACGGACAGGTCAAGAACGCCTACGCGGTGGACGGATTCCCCGAACAGCTGCACAAGGCGAGCACCGACCACGACGACTTCATCAACGTCTTCGACGACAAGCTGATGGAGGAGATGGTCGACTGCATCAACGAGGGACGGAAGTGCGGTGCCGGCGCCGGTGGCGGCGGTGGCGGTGGCGACGAGCCCGAGGAGACGCCCGAGCCCTCCGAGACCGCCAAGCCGGACGAGACCGCCAAGCCGGACGAGACCGCGAAGCCGGACGAGACGGAGAAGCCGGACGAGACCGCCAAGCCGGACGAGACGGAGAAGCCGTCGCCCGAGCCCACCGCGACGAAGGCTCCGTCCGAGGCGCCCGCCGGTGGCGGCGACCAGGACGACGACGCGGCGGACGACGGGGCCGGGGCGAAGCCGGAGCCGGACGACGAGCAGTCGACGGAACCGGCCGGCGGTTCGGACGACCGCGACGACGCGTCACCGAAGGCCGACGCCTCGCCCTCCGCCGTCCACCGGGATCCGGTGACCACGACCGACGACTCGGTGGGCCAGGAGAGCGCGGTTCCGGGCCCCGAGCCGACGCAGGACGGCCAGGCGGGCGGTTCGCAGACCGAGCCGCAGGCCTCCACCGGCGGGCTCGCCGACACGGGAGCCCAGCTGTGGCCGGCGGCGGCCGGAGCGGTGATGCTGATCCTCGGCTTCGTACTGCTCCGTCGCATGAGTCACCGGTAGGTCCGAGGACCGACCGGGTGGGGTAGGAGCCGGGGCGACCGGGACCGCAGGACGGGTCCCGGTCGCCCTCGGCGTGGGGGCGGGGGCTCGCGGGTCCCCGTGAGCGGGCGCGCCCGCCAGGCCGCCACGACACGAAACCGCCACATCGTGTACAGGGAAAAGAGGTTTAATCCGCGGTTTCACGCCTCGATCGTGGCTGGTGGCACCATGGGCGCCATGGATGTCGCAAGCAGGAACAACGTGGTCGTCACGGGGCGTCCGGACGGACCGGTGATCATGCTGGCGCACGGCTTCGGCTGTGACCAGAACATGTGGCGCCTGGTGGTGCCCGCCCTGTCCGAGCACTTCAAGGTGGTGCTGTTCGACTACGTCGGCTCGGGCTCGTCGGACGTGTCCGCGTGGAGCGAGCAGCGCTACGGCTCCCTGGACGGATACGCCCAGGACGTGGTGGACATCTGCCAGGAGCTCGACCTGCGCGACGTCACCTTCGTGGGGCACTCGGTCAGCGCGATGGCCGGGGTCATGGCCGTGGCGCGAGCCGAGGAGCGGTTCGCCAAGCTGGTCCTGCTGGTGCCCTCCCCCCGCTACATCGACGACGGTGACTACAAGGGCGGCTTCACCCACGAGGACATCGAGGAACTGCTGGAGTCCCTGGACTCCAATTACCTCGGGTGGTCGGCGACGATGGCGCCCGTGATCATGGGCAATCCGGAGCGGCCGGAGCTGGGCGAGGAGCTGGCCAACAGCTTCTGCCGCACCGACCCGGACATCGCCCGGGTCTTCGCCCGCACGACGTTCCTGTCCGACAGCCGTGCCGAGCTGGCCTCGGTGAGACTGCCGACGCTGGTCCTGGAGTGCGCCCAGGACGTGATCGCCCCGCAGGGCGTCGGGGCCTACGTGCACGCCGCCATCCCCGGGAGCCGGCTGGTCACCCTGGACGCGACCGGTCACTGCCCGCAGCTGAGCGCCCCGGAGGCCACCGCGGAAGCGATCGTCACCTTCGCGGCGCCGCCCCGATGATGTGCCGCACGGACCAGGGTCCGGAGCCGCACAAACAGGCGCGGACGGGCCCGCAGAGCCCCGGGACGGGAGGAGACGTCGGTGGGTCCGACGCGGCGTTCAGTGCGCTGCTGGAGGACGACGTGGAGGACCTGTACGAGAACGCGCCCTGCGGTTACCTGTCCACCCTGCTCGACGGACAGATAGCGAAGGCCAACGCGACCCTGCTGGCCTGGCTGGGCCGCAGCCGTGAGGAGACGGTCGGCCGGCTCCACTTCTCCGACCTGCTCACGGTCGGCGGCAGGCTCTACCACGAGACCCACTTCGCACCGCTCCTGCGCATGCAGGGCGAGGTCAACAGCATCGCCTTCGAGCTGAAGGCGTCCGACGGGAGCCGCCTGCCGGTCCTGGTGTCCTCCAAGGTGAAGACGGGCGGCGACGGGCAGCCCCTGCTGATCCGCACGACGGTCGTCGACGCCCGGGACCGCCGGTCCTACGAGCGGGAGCTGGTACGCCGCCGCCAGGAGGCGGAGCAGGCCCGCCAGGAGACCGAACGGGCCCGCCGGCAGGCCGAGCACGACAAGGAGCGGCTGCAGAGCGTGCTGGCCGTCCTGCAGCGCAGCCTGGTGCCGCCCTCCCTGCCCCAGGCACCCGGGATGGAGGCGGCCGCCTACTACCACACGGCCTCCCTCGACCAGCTCGGTGGCGACTTCTACGACGTGTTCGCGCTGGGCGACGGCCGCTGGGGGTTCTTCCTGGGCGACGTGTGCGGCAAGGGGCCCGAGGCGGCCGTGGTGACGTCCCTGACGCGCTACACGCTGCGGGCCGCCGCCATGCACGACGCCGACCCCGTCACGGTGCTCCGCACGCTGAACACCGTCCTGCACCAGCACTACATCCGGGGTGATCCGCGCTACTGCACGGCGATCTTCGGCACCCTGACCCCGCACGGCTCCGGCGTGACCGTCCGCGTCGCCAGCGGCGGTCATCCGCCCGCGATCCTGCTGCGCGCCGACGGCACCGTCGAGTACCTGCCGACACCGGGCGGCCTGCTCGTGGGGATCCTCCCCGAAGCCCCGTTCAAGGACGTGACCCGGGAGCTCACGGCGGGGGACACCCTGCTGCTCTACTCCGACGGCCTGACCGAGGCGCGGATCGGCCCCGAAGGCACGCGCTACGGTGACGAGGCACTGCTCGAATTCACCGCCGGCCTGGCGCCCGCCGGGCCCGACAAGGCCGTATCGGCCGTCACCACGCTGCTGGAGAGTTTCGGCGACGGACTCGACGACGACACCGCCGTCCTCGCGATCGGCATCCCCGCACCCACGACCTCAGACGAAGAACAGACGTGACAGCACTGACCACCAGCATCCTGGACATCCCGACCGGGCCCGTGATCACCATCCAGGGCGAGCTCGACCACTACAGCGCCGGCAGGCTCCGCGAGACCATCCGCGACCTGCCGCTGCAACCGGGTCGGCTCCTCATCCTGGACCTGCGGCACCTCACCTTCTGCGACTCCAGCGGCATCTCCGTCTTCGTCGCCGCGCACCGCCAGGCCGTGGCCGCCGAGGCCCGGCTGGCTCTGGTCGCCGTCCCGCCCATGATCGTCCGTACGCTCGGCATCGTCGGTCTCGACCAGGTCCTGGACATCCACCCCGACACGGAGGATGCCGTCCGGGCACGCTCCGCGTAGGGCCGCGGTGAGCCGATCGCGTTCAGGACGGGACGCTCAGCCGAGCAGTGCGGTCACGACGCCCGAGCCCGCGGCGCGACCGCGGTGGCGGACCGCGAAGCGCTGCCCCTCTTCGAGTGCGACGGCCCGGTCGAGCCCGACCGTCACCGCGGACAGGTGGAGAGGCTTGAGCGTGCCCGTCCCGTCGGGCAGCGTGACGATCCCCTGCAGCACGGCCGCGCGTACGCAGAAGACCAGGCTCCCGCCGCTGTGCACCTCCGCGCCGCCCTCCTCGGCCGCAGCCAGGGCGATGTCGGCGGCGAAAGCCGCGTGCCCGCCGATCGAGCCCGGCGCGGCCAGGACCTGCCCTCGCTCGACGGTTCCCGCCGGGACGCGGGGCAGCAGCACCCCGGCGTTCATGCCGGCAGCCGCCTGTCCCACGGGCCTTCCGCCCGTCTCGACGGCGGCCACCTGCGCGGTCGTGCCGGCTCCGAAGCCGACGAGTTCCACCTCGTCGCCCGCGCGGACCCGGCCGCGTTCGATCAGGCCGGCCACCATGACCCCTCCGCGTCGGCCGAGCGGGAAGACGTCCTCCACGCTCAGCAGGAGCGGATCCGCGGCGGCGTCCACGGGTGCTTCCACGGTTCTCCCGTCCGACTCCGAGGTCAGAGCCGGTTGAAGGGCTCGGCGTAGGCGAACGTGCCTCGCACCGCGGGGTCGTGCGCCGTCAGGGGCCGCACCTGGAAGTACTCGCCCCAGGCGGGGTCCGGCGGGGTGATGCCCTGCTCCACGCTGGGACGGAAGCCGAACCGGGCGTAGTAGGCCGGGCTGCCCAGCAGTGCGACGAGGGGCTCGCCGAGGGCGTCGGCCGCGCCGAGCACGGCGTGCACGAGTGCCAGGCCGACGCCACCGCGCTGGTGGTCCGGGTGGACGCTGAGCGGCCCGAGGCCCACGGCGGGCGTGGCGCCGACCTGCCCGCGGGTGCAGACGACGTGTCCGATCACCTCTTCCCGGTCACCGGTCGCCACGAGCGACAGCGCGGGCAGCCACCCGGCGCAGTCGCGCAGTGCGTCCAGAAGGGTGACCTCCACGGGCACCGGGGTGCCCGGCGCGGCGAAGGCGGCCGCGGTGACGGCACGGACGGCGGGAACGTCGGCGGGGACCTCACGTCGGATCAGCACCGGCACAGTCTGGGACAACGGCGACCGGGGCGCAAAGAGATAACGCCATGGCCTGCGTGCCGTTGCGGCACGGGCACGGGCCGCCTCGACTGCCGCCGCCGACACGTCCAGGGGCGGCTGGGGTCGAGGCGCACGAGCCGCACACGGCCGCCGCGCGGGCCGGTCGGGGAGCCGACGGACCTGACCGCCCCTCATGTCGGGTTGCGCACAGGTGCCGTGCCTGGGGTATGCTCGATCTTGAGCGTGCCGCCGAGTTCCTCGGTGCCGCGTCTCGCGTCGATGGTCCAAGGAAAGGCGCCCCGCTTCCTGCGGGGAGATGCAGGTGCAAGGCCTGCTCGGCGCTCGTGCGAACCCCACTCCGGTCTCCGGAGTGGGGTTCTTTCATGTACGCGCCTCGTCCCGGCCGGCCGCGGACGCCCGCCGAACACCGCAACGGGCAGGCGCCCTTGACGACCGGTGTGCGCCGTGAACGCCGTCGGTGGAGGCGTCAGGGGGAGCGCTGGCCCGTCAGGTTGTCCTGGTGGCTGTCGGTGAGGGCGAGGAGTGCCGTGGTCCGTTTGCCCGTCGGCGCCGGGCGAACGTCGTACTTCTGACAGACCGCCAGGACTATCTCCAGCCCGTGCTGGCCGATGCGCGCCGGATCGGGCTCGCGGGGCACCGGCAGGACCGGGTCGCCGTCCCACACCGTGATCTCCACGCTGCCGTCGACGACCCGCAGGTCGAGTCGGCAGGGACCGGGGGCGTACCGGCAGGCGTTGGTGATCAGCTCGCTCACGACCAGTTGGGTCAGGCCCAGGGCACGGGGGGAGACGGGCACATCGTGGTCGGCGTGGACACGGGCCAGATACGCGGTGGCGAAACGTCTGGCGGCGCCGATGCAACGGGTGTTCCCGTCGTAGGCGGCGCACGCCGCCGGAGCGGAACGTGCGCCAGGAGCCGTCTGCTCGCTGTAGTGCGCGGTCTGGTCCATACGGTCGCCTCGCGTTGCCTAGGTCACATGGCCCCGTTGGACGCGTACCCCTTTAGCGTGCCTCCACGTGGCTGTTCGGCCGTTCCTTCGCCTCGGCGGCGAGGCTGCGGATCGATCCGAGCTGATGGTGAGATTAACAGGCGGCCAGTTGACACCAGCGTGAATGTTCCGTTTGCGTGGACGCAGCGTCAGCGGATCGGCCGCTGAAAGACGATGAGGGAGATGGCATGAGCGCCGCCCGTCTGGTCATCTCCCGCCATGTCACCCCAGAGGGCGTGAGCGTGCTGAAGATGGCGGGAGAGATCGATTTCACCACCGTCGGGGACTTCCGGACAGCCCTCGCCGACCGCGAGGACGCGCCGGGGCACTGCACGGTCGTGGACTTCGGAGGCGTCACGTTCATGGATTCCAGCGGGATCAACGTCCTCGTCGCCGCGCATCGCGACGCGGCCCAGGGCGGTGGCTGGATTCGGCTGGCCTGCCTGCCCGCCGGTGTCCACGACGTCCTGCACATCGTCGGTCTGGACGAGGTGCTTCCGCTCTACCCGACCCTCGACCTCGCTCTGACGTCCTGAGGGTGACGGCCGGCCGGGCGCGGCGGATTCGACGGCCGTCGAACTTCGATGGTGGCCGACGTACAATCGCTGTCCGCCCCGGTCGTGGGCGCCCGTCTGCCGGTCGAGTCCGTGGAGTCCGCTGTGCCCCGTCCGCGAAGCACGCCGCGCAGCGTGGCGAACCCCGCGCCGGAGGAGTTCACCCTCCAGCGGCTGCTCGAGGCGCTCGCCGACCCGGTGCGGCGCGCGGCCGTCGGGCAGCTGGCGCGGGCCGGGCGGGACCTGAGCTGCGGGACGTTCGAGATGCCGGTGGCGCCCTCGACCGCCACCCATCACTTCAACGTCCTGCGGGAGGCCGGTGTGATCCGGCAGTACTACGTGGGGACGACGAAGATGAACGCGCTGCGCGCCGAGGAGCTGGAGGCGCGGTTCCCCGGCCTGGTGACCGCCCTGCTGTCGGCCGAGGAGGCCGAGTGCGGCGCGCGGGCGGACGGCTGAGGCCCTCGGCGCGCACGGCGGTCAGTGGCGGACGGTGACGACGATCTTGCCGACGTGTGTGTTGGACTTCATGTAGCGGTGGGCCCCGGCGATGTCCTCCAGGTCGAAGGTCCGGTCGACGACCGGGGAGAACGACCCGGTGGACAGGCCGGCGTTCACGAAGGCCACACCCCGCGCGAGCCGCTCGGGGTCGGAGGTCACCTCGAACAGCGTGTAGGTGCTGGTGCTCAGAGCGGGGTAGCTCCGGGCGTTCGGCAGGGGGGTGGTGCGCGGATCGAGGGCGCCGTAGACGATGAGGTGGCCGCCCGGTGCGATGCCCTGGGCGATCGTCTCGACGCCGGGCCCCGCGACGGGGTCGAAGGCCGTGCGCACGCCGGCGCCGGCGGTGATCTCCTTCAGCCGGGCGGGCAGGTCCTCCTCGTCGGTGACCACGACATGGGCGGCACCGGCGTCGAGCAGGCGCTGCTTCTTGTCGGCGGAGCGAGTGGTGGCGACGGGGATCGCGCCGATGTGGTTCGCGGTCTGGATCGCGGCCAGCCCGACACTGCTGGAGGCCGCGGTGATCAGCACGTGGTCGCCGGGGCGGGTGCGGCCGTCCTCGGCCAGGGCGCCGTAGACGGTGAGGTAGGCCATCCAGACCGCGGCGGCGCTCTCGGCACTCACGCCTGCCGGTCGGGGCACCGTGGCGGCCGCGGGGACCAGGACGTGGTCGCCGTACGTGGCGTAGTCGGTCTGCAGGAAGGCCGGGACGACGCCGACCGGGTCCCCCGGGGTGAAGCCGGAGACGTCGGGCCCGACGGCCTCCACGACACCGGCGGCCTCGTACCCGAGACCGGAGGGGAAGGACGGCTGGTAGAAGTAGGAGCCCTCGCGGAACATCAGCTCGGCCCGGTTGAGGCCGATGGCCTCGACGCGCAGCCGCAGCTCACCGGGGCCGGGTTCGCCGACCTCGACCTCCCGCAGTTCCAGGACCTCGGGACCGCCCGTCCTGTCGAACTTCACTGCCTTGGCCATGGGGTTCCCGTCCTTCGTCCGTGGTGTGTGGGAGGGCGCGCCGCCGTGGTGCGGCGGCACGCATCCAGCAAACCCCAAAGTACGATGAACGTCAAACTACGATGGGCGTCGAATTAAAGGTGGTCCACCTCTCTCGCCGGCCGGGCGGCGACGCGGTCAGTCGGACGTGAGGTTCTCCAGCGTCGACCGCGTGTCGGTCTTGAGCCAGCCGGCCACGTCGTCGACGTCGGCCGGTGTCGTGCCGTAGGAGGACGCGTAGGCGCTCCAGCTCATCTGGTACGTCATCCAGCCGTCCCGCACGGCGAGGATGACCGACCGGCTGCCGCTGGTCCCGGAGCCGGACGTGGTGTCCTGGGTGACGAGATACGCCTCGTCGCCGAAACCGGAGACCTTGTCCACGTCGTAGTCGTCGTAGCGCTGGTCGTACTCGGACCACAGCGCGGTGAACTCCGCGGCGGGGTTCGTCTCCTTGTGCAGGTCCATCTGGACCGACAGGTAGGCGTCCGAGTAGGACGAGGCCGCGGACTTCTTCAGGGAGATGCTGCAGTAGCTCTGATCGAGGGCCTCGTGCTCCAGCGAGTTGTGGGTGGGGGCGGAGTCCTCCTCGGTGTACTCCGTCCGGACCGACGAGTAGTCGACGTCGGAGCAGAGATTGGCCTTGGCCCGGTATCCGGCAAGGTCCGCCTTGCCGTCGTTGCCCCAGTCCAGCAGGAACACCCCGCCGGCCCACAGGGCGGACGCGAGGAGCGCGCCCACGGCGACCCACGCGACGGCCTGCCCCGCCCGGCCCCGGGGCCGGGGCTGCGGTGGAGCGGCGGGCGTCGCGTATCCCGGCTGCCCGTACGGGTAGTGCGGGCCCGGAACCGCAGCGGGCGGCGGACCGTAACCGTCCGGCTGCTGGACGACGGTCGGCTGGGGACCGGAAGGCGGGCCGTAGCCGCCCGGCTGCTGCACGACGGTCGGCTGAGGGTCGGAAGGCGGTCTCGGCGGTGACGCCGGCTGCCGGGGATCCGGCTGCCCCCCGGGCGACGGCATCGCGGGCACGGTGGGGCTTCTGGGTGCGGTGGAGTCGGTGGGTTGCGGCGGCACCTGGGGCTGGTGCGGCTGGTGCTCGGCCTGTGCCGGGACGTCGTCGGGCCGGTCCTTCATCGTTTGCTCCTTCTCCATGGTCGGTGGAGAGATACGGGCCCGGGGCGGGATTCCTCGGGCTGCGACGGCCCGTCGTCGCGCGGACGCGGTCGGCGGGGACGGGCGGGGCGGAACCGGCTCGGCGGCCAAGGCATCTCCGGTGAGCCTCGGGGCCGGGTGACGGAGCCGGGGTACAGCACGCGTAGATGGCTCAACCAGGCGATTCTAGAGGGAAGTTCGCCATGATGGCGCTTTACGGGACTGCTCGTCCCGCAGTCGCCGCTCCCGCCCGGAAGGTGCTGTTCCGGTACGAAGCGGGGCCTGGGGGCGGGCGCGAGGGTCCCGGTCGCGGAGGGCTGGGGGCCTTCGTCTCGGACGGCGGACTCTGGGAGCCGGGGCAGGCGCGGCCGCCTGTGGTCCCGAGCCGTGGGGACCGGGGAGCGGGGTGTCCCACGCCCCTGACGGCGGGCCGTGGAGGGGTTTCGGCGGGGCGGGAATGCCACGGACGGGGGTGCTGTTACAGCACACGTAGCTGACATGCGCGAGTCAAGCATCGCGGATGTGGGCGGAAGGAGGACCCTCATGGCACGCACCAGCGAGCGCCCCGTCGTCACCCTCAGGTCGACAGCCGGGACCGGCTCGACCTACGTGACCCGCAAGAACCGCCGGAACGACCCCGACCGGCTCGTGCTGCGCAAGTACGACCCGGTGGCCGGAGCGCACGTCGTCTTCCGGGAAGAACGCTGAAGCACGGCCGGAGCCGTCAGGCGAAGAGCCGCGAGGAAGGACAGCACATGAAGCCCCGTATCCACCCCGAGTCCCGCCCGGTCGTCTTCCGTGACCGCGCCGCCGACGTCTCCTTCCTGACCCGTTCGACCGCGGGGTCCGCGCGGACGGTCACCTGGGAGGACGGCGCCACCTACCCGGTGATCGACGTCGAGATCTCGTCGGCGAGTCACCCGTTCTACACGGGGACCTCGCGGGTCGTGGACACCGCCGGCCGAGTCGAGCGCTTCGAGCGCCGCTACGGCCGCGCGGACTCCGCCCGACGCTGACCGCACACCCGGCGACGGGTGAGCAGGAGGAGAGCAGAGCCATGAAGGTGCGCAAGTCCCTGCGTTCCCTGAAGTCCCTCCCCGGGGCTCAGGTGGTCCGCCGACGCGGTGCGACCTTTGTGATCAACAAGAGGAACCCGCGCTTCAAGGCCCGCCAGGGCTGACGCCGGTTCCGCCGGCCCGGGTTGACGACTCGGAACGCCGATGACCAAGTGCCCGGGCCCTGTTGGCCCGGGCACTTCGCCGTCCCGGTCCCCGGCACCCGCCGCCGGGCCGGGGCCCCGCTCCCCGCCACGCGGCCGTGATCGTGTTGTCAGTGGTCGCGTCTATGTTCAGTGGTGTCCCGCCGAACCGGCGCGGAAAACCCCCTGGTGTATGGGAGATGGTGCGTTGTCGGATTGGGAGAGGTCGAGCACGGCACGGGTGGCAGCACCCGCGCGGCCGCGCAAGCTGGCCAAGGTCCCGTTCGTCGAGCTGGCCGACGGGCGCCTGCAAGGAGTGGTGTCCAGCGGTTCGGACATCGAGCGGGTCTATGTCTCGTCGGTCGTGGCGAGCACGTACGCGTTCGCGTGCAGCACCAACAACAACCGGCCGTGCGGGGGTGCGCGGGGGACGTTCTGCAACCACATCCGCGCCCTCGTCACCGAAGCCGTCCTGCAGTACGGCGCCGACCGCGTCGCCCGCTATCTGAGGGTCGACACGGGCGAGGAGGAGCCGAGCGCTCCGGCCCTCACCACCGCCATGACGGCCACCCGACCGCCGCAGGGCGACACCGCGGCCGCCGCACCCGTCTTCAGCCGCTTCCTCCGGCACCTCGCCTACCTGGAACTGGCCCCGACCACCGCCCCGTTGCCGGAGATGCAGTGGTTCCCGCCCACCAGGGCGGTGGCATGATGCGCGCCGATCTGCTCACCGAACCGATCACCGGGCTCGACGAGGCACTGACGGCCGTGGACACCTTCGACCACGTCCTCATCAGCGGTCTGCTCCGCCCCCAGCCCGCCCAGGCGCACGGTCTGACGGCCCTCGCCCGTGCCGTCGCCGGCACACCGCTGGCCGCCAGGGTCGCCGAAGCGGCGGAGAAGGCGGCGGCCGGGGCCGCCGGCGAGGACCACTTCGTCGCCCTCGCCGCCGCCCGTACCGCCCTGCTCGGCTCGGTCCACGACGCGCTGGTGGACCGCGTGGACGAGGCGACCGGCCGCACTCGCGGCGAGGCGACACCACCCCCGCCGGGCGACCGGCAGGAAGTGAACCTGCTCGTCGCCGCCCGCTCCTGGCTCTCCGACCTCGCGCGCGCCGGCTGGCAGGGCATCGACCACGAACTCGTCTCCGGCTCGGCGCCCGTGGTCTCCGCGATGCTGCCCGACCCCGCCCTCCGCCGCCAGGCCACGCTGCTGGACGCATTCGCCGCCGAACTCGCCGCCTCCTGCCCCGGCGCCACCCTCGACCGCATTCCGGTACGACGCTGGGCCGATCTGTGGTCACGCGCCATGCTGCTGACGCTGCCCGGCGCGACCGACGTGCCGGCCACCGAGGCCCTCACCGGACGCCTGCTGCCGCTCGGCGTCGACCTTCAGGAACACGCCACCGCCGTACAGGCCCAGGTGCACGCGGTGTTCGAGCCCGCCGACGGCACCGCGTCCCGCCTGGTGCGGGCTGCCGTGTCGGCGCCCAAGCCCGACACCGTCGTCGGAGCCGGTCTCTGGCAGCTGCTGCGCCCGCACATGTCGCTGCTGGCCGCTCTGGGGACGGGGCACTCGATGGACCTGACCGGCATGCCGGCCACCACGGGGGGTGACCTGATCTGGAGCGACGAGCACGCACGCGAGGGCGCACCCGCGGACCCCTTCGCCACCGCCCGGGTCGCCCTGCCCACCGCGACCGACCCGGCGACGGCACCCCTGGACCGGCACCCGGCGGCCCTGGCCGTGCCCGTGTTCCTCGAGGGCCATGCGATCGGACAGGACGAGGGCGTGGTCACGTTCACCGTCGCGGGCCACCCGCTCCCGGTCGACACCGACCGGATTCCGGCCGCCGGACCGCTGACCCCCGAGGCCGTGGCGAAGTCGGGAGCGTGCATCGGGCTGCTGCGCTGGGACGCCGGGACCTACCGCGTCCAGCCGCTGGCCGTGGAGACGACCGTCCGGAAGAAGGCCGTCGCGATCCACGCCGGAGCGTGGGCGGGCGGTACGGCGGACAAGGCCGCGGCCAAAGCGGAGAAGGCCGCCACCGATGCCGTCGCGGTGCTGCGCGAGCGCGCGGGAAGGCTGCTGCGCACATGACCGAGCAGAGCGACGTCGACCCCGGCCGCGCCCCCGTGGCGGACTCCGACGAGAACCGGCGCCAAGTCCTGTACTGGCGGCTCCTCGCCCGCCTCTTCGACCCGGAGGAGCAGGCGACCCTGGAATCGGCGAGTCTCGGTGTCGTCGAGGACATCGGCCTCCCGTCCACCCTGCTGGATCCGCAGGCCTCCATCGACTCGATCGTGCAGCGTCACCCCGACCTGGCGGCGGAGTTCGACGGCCTGATGGTGCCCGGCGCGCCGGAAGGCGAGGGGGCGCCGGGCGCCGGTGCGGAGACCGAAGCGGATTCGGGCGCTGAGACGGGAGCCGACGCTGACACGGGTGAGTATGCGGGCGCGACCGCGGGTGCCTCAGCGCCCGACGTCGATGTCATTGCCGATGCCGATACCGGTGCCGGCTCTGATGCCGACGAGGCCCGGCGCGATCGAGCCGTCGAAGTACGCCGCGCGGCGCTGGTCTCCAAGGTGCTGCTGAACGCGTTCGCCACCGGTACGGGCGCGGTCACCGCCGGACAGCTGGCGCGTTGGCAGTCCGACGCGGGATGGCTGGAGCGCGCCCTCGGCTGCAAGCCGGGAGAACTGCGCGGTGGCCGGGCGGGAGCGGGTGCCGCGGGCCCGGGTGTGGGGCGGGGCGGTTCCGGGGGCCGGGGCGGGGCGCCGGACCTCACCCACCTGATTCCGGCGATCGGTCCGGAACTGGGAGCCATCGAGGCCGACTTGGTGCGGCGCATGAAGCTGCGCGAGGTGCTGGCGGATCCCGAGCTCGCCGCGCAGCTCACCCCGAGCATGTCCCTGATCGAGCAGTTGCTGAGGGACAAGAACAACCTCTCGGGTGTCGCGCTGGCCAACGCGAAGGCCCTCATCCGTCGTTTCGTCGACGAGGTCGCCGAGGTGCTGCGCACCCAGGTGGAGAAGTCCACCGTGGGCGCCCTGGACCGGTCGGTCCCGCCGAAGCGCGTGTTCCGCAACCTCGACCTCGACCGCACCATCTGGAAGAACCTCACCAACTGGAGCCCGGAGGAGGAGCGGCTGTACGTCGACCGCCTCTACTACCGGCACACCGCCCGCAAGACGACACCCCAGCGGCTGATCGTCGTCGTGGACCAGTCGGGGTCGATGGTGGACTCGATGGTGAACTGCACGATCCTCGCGTCGATCTTCGCCGGGCTGCCGAAGGTCGACGTCCACCTGATCGCGTACGACACGCAGGCGCTCGATCTCACGCCATGGGTGCACGACCCCTTCGAGACGCTGCTGCGCACCCAGCTCGGGGGAGGCACGGACGGCACGGTCGCCATGGCCCTCGCCCAGCCCAAGATCGCCGAGCCCCGCAACACCGTGGTGGTGTGGATCTCCGACTTCTACGAATGGCAGAGCGAACCGCTGTTCCAGAGCATGGCCGCGATCCACCGCTCGGGAGCCCGGTTCATCCCGGTCGGTTCGGTGACGAGCGCGGGGCGCGGCAGCGTCAACCCGTGGTTCAAGGAGCGCTTCAAGGACCTCGGGACGCCCGTGCTCTCCGGCCACATACGCAAGCTCGTCCACGAACTGAAGACCTTTCTCACCTAGCGGCAGGCACCGACGACGGGCCTCGCCCGGCCCCCCCCGAGGCGGGTCCGGCGACGTTCTCGTCCGAGCAGCACGCACTTACGACGTTCGTGAACCCAGAAAGAGGCCCTGTGATGTCCGACCTGTTGCGCGCCCCCGCCGAGATCAAGTACGCCGAGGAGCTGGACTGGCTGGAGTCCGTGGACGACAACCCCAAGCCCTTCTCCTGGCGCCTGTCCCCGAAGATGGTCCGCCTGTTCATCCTCGGCTCCGAGCGCGCCGACGGCCTGGACCGGGAGATCGCGCCGAAGTGGTTCGGCGACCGCAGTTTCGTCGAGCGCTCCATCGTCACGCTGGCCTCCGACCGCGGACTCCTGCTCATCGGCGATCCCGGAACGGGCAAGAGCTGGCTGGCCGAGCTGCTCTCCGCCGCGATCTCCCGGAACTCGACGCTGGTGGTCCAGGGCACAGCCGGTACCACCGAGGACCACATCAAGTACTCCTGGAACGTGTCGATGGTCATCGCCAAGGGGCAGTCGCGGGAGTCGATGATCCCCTCACCGATCATGACGGCCATGGAGACGGGTGCGATCGGCCGCTTCGAGGAACTGACCCGCTCCACCAGCGACGTCCAGGACGCGCTGATCTCGATCCTGTCCGAGAAGTACATCTCCGTCCCCGAACTGGACAGCGACGGCATCGTCTTCGCCAAGCCCGGATTCTCGATCATCGCCACGGCCAACAGCCGTGACCGGGGTGTCAACGACCTCTCCTCGGCGCTCAAGCGCCGATTCAACTTCGTGCGCATCCCGGTGGTGACGAACAAGAAGAGCGAGGTGGAGATCGTGCGCTTCCGCACCGAGGAACTGCTGCGCCGCCACCAGCTCGAACTGGACGTACCGCCGACCCTGCTGGACGTGCTGCTGCAGAGCTTCGCCGATCTGCGGGCCTCGGCCGCCGCGGCCGGCAGCGACGACGAGAAGCTGGAGTCGGCACTGTCCACCGCCGAGCAGATCGGCGTGCTGGAGGACGCCATCCTGCACAGCAACTTCTTCGGCGAACGCGCCCTGACCGCCCGGACCCTCGCCTCCTCGCTCGTCGGATCGCTGGCCCGGCGCGAGCCCGAGGACCTGGCCATCCTGAACAAGTACCTGCACGGCGTCGTGGAGCCGCGCAGCAGGGAAGAGGGCGGCTCGTGGCCGGAGTTCCTCGAGGGCGGCCGCGACGCGATCGCCACCCTGTCATGAGCGGCTCCCACGACGAGACCTTCGGCGCCCTGCGGGGCCAACTCAACCAAGCCGCGCAGGCGTTCGCCGGCGGACCCGACGCCCTCGAAGGCATCCTCCTCGGCATCGTGGACGACGTCGACCGCGCGGTCCGCGAACCGCTGGAGATCTTCCCCGTCTGCCACCACTCGCCCGCCTCGGCGACCGCCATGGCGCGCCGCCTGCGGGAGAAGCAGCCCAAGGTGGTCTATCTGGAGCTGTGCGAGGACATGGCACCCCTGCTGACCGAGCTGCGCAACTGCAGGCTCCCGGTGGCGGTGCAGGCGTTCGCCACCGAGATCGAGGGCTTCCCGGCGGACTGGGCCCCGCTGTCGGTGGTCGCACCCATCACCGAGGCCTCGGCCGAGTACCAGGCGATCGCCTACGCCCTGGACACGCCGGGCGTCGCACTGGTCCTCGTCGACCGGTCCTCGGACCACGTCTTCCAGTGGGACGCGCGCGTGTCCCACGACGGCGAAGCCGCCGACCCCGACGCGCCACCGCCCCAGGAGGAGGCGGCGCTGCACGGCGACGCGGTGGGCGTGGAGATCGGCGACCTGCGGCCCCGTTTCGCCGAGCTGGAGGAGCATCTGCTGCGCCACGGCCGGGTCCGGCACTGGTCGGAGTGGTGGCACCAGTACGTCGAACTGCCCCTCGGCGACAGCGACCACGACACCTACCGCCAGGTCATGTTCCTGATCGGCAGTCTCTTCCGGCGCTTGGCACCCGGCGACCCCCACCGGGTGCGGGTCGACGAGGACCGCGAACGCCACATGTGGACCAGAATGCGCGAACACCTCGCCGCGACCGGTACCGCCGCCGAAGACTGTCTCTACGTCTGCGGTGCCTACCACGCGGCCAGCCATGTCGCCGAGTTCGGAATCGGCGGCACCGACACCTTCGAGATCACTCCCCGCAGTGCCACCAAGTGGCGGCACGGACTCATTCCCTCCAGCCATGCCGCGATCGAGGCGCAGTTCGGCCTCGCCGCCGGTTCGGTCTCGATCGCCGCGACGGTCTGGGCGAAGAATCAGCGGCGTACCCGCGTGCGGCCGTACCGTCTGGCAGGTCAGGCGGGGGCGAAGAAGACCGCGGCCGTGAAGGCCGTCACCGCGGCGGACTCCCCGCCCGCTCCTCCGCCCTCGGACAGGCTGACCGGCTTCCTCCAGCGGCCGCCCGTCCTGGACCGGCTGGACGAGACCGAACTGCTCGGCTGGTCGGTCGAGATCGTGCGCGCCGCCCGGCGCAACGGCTACCTCGCCTCGACCGCCGACGCGATCGCCGTGTTCGAGACGTCGATCCTGCTGGCCGGGATGCGCGACCGGGCCAAGCCCACGCCGTACGACTTCCAGGACGCGGCCGTCACCTGCATCGAGAAGGACTCCGTCCCCGGCCGGCGAGATGTGCGCCGCCTGGTCGAGATCATGATGGGCGGCGACCGGGTCGGCCGGGTCGGATACGATGCGCTGCCGCCGCTGGCCCGCGACGTGCACGACCGGCTCGCGCCGCTGAACCTGAAGCTTCAACAGCGCGGTGTGCAAAGGGCGTTGCTGGACATCGCGTCCCGGCCGGAGCTGGAGCAATGCTCCGACGTGCTGTGGATGCTGCGCCGTCTGATGCCGCAGGGTGCCGCGCGCCCGATCATGGGGGAGCGGACCCTGGGAGCCCGGCCGATTCAGGAGTCCTGGGACCTGGCACTGGGCACCCATCAGCGGGCGCTCATCGAGCTCGGCTACGAGGGCGTCAGCATCGAACAGGTTCTGGAGCAGCGCCTGCGTCGCACGGCGTACGGCTCGCAGGCCACCACGGCGACCGTCCTGGAAGCCGTCGAGGATGCCACGCTGTATCTGCGCAGCCAACGTCTCGCCGACGAGCTGGGCATACATGCCCTGGAGGTGCTCTCCGCCGAACGCGGTGTCGACGGCGCACCGGAGGTGCTGCGCCGGGTGCGTCGGCTGCTGGCCCACTACCGGACCAGCCGCCCGGTGCTGCCGGCGTGGATCGAGTCCTTCGTCAAAGCCGGCTACGCGCACTACTGCACCCTGCTGCCGACGGCGTTCACCGACGACGACGCGACGGTGCGCCAGGTCGCGGCGATGCTCGGCTTCCTGTTCAGCATGGAGGGCCTCGCGCTGTCCCTGGGCTGCGACCGGACCCAGCTGGAGCTGGCGGTGGTCCAGTCGCATCCGCACGACTCGTCGAAGACGGCGCTGCTGTGGGCGGCTCAGGTGCACCTCGGGCATCTCTCCCGGGCGGAGCTGCGGGGGAAGTGCGACGAGCTGCTGGGCAACCCCCTGGTGGTGCCGGCCTATCCGCGTTACCTGAGCGGGTTCGTGCACGCACTGGAGCCGGTGCCGGGTCTCACCGACTTCGTCGTGGAAGCCGTGTCCAACGCGTTCGGACGGCTGCCCGACCCGGTGCTCCTGCCGTGGCTGCCGACCCTGATCACCACGCTGCGGTCCGGTGGTGCCGAGCTGGCCCCACTGCTGGTCCGCGAGGCCGGACGGACGTTCCCCGGTCGGCTCGCGGCGCTCGACGCGTGGGTGCCGCCGTGGCGGGCGGAGGCGGTACCGGCAGCCCTGCCCGCGGCCGGTGGCACGGACCGGGGCAGCGGCTGCGCGCTCCTGGCCGTCCATCCGGACACGTGCGACGCGGTGGCGAGCCTGCTCGGGTGCGACGGGACATGGGAGCCGGTGGACCGGGGCCCGGTGGGCGCCGTGCTGACCGGCCGCCATCCGGATACGGCCGTCGCGCTGGCGGCGCTGCTCGACCGTGTGTGACGGCGGGGACCTGCCACGGCTGTCCCACGGGGCGCGCGCGTGACGTGGCGAGCGCCGCCGGCGCGCCGCCGGGCTGATCGAGGGCGGGCCGACGTACGGCAGGGGGCGGAGCCGGGATCCGCCGACCGAAGGCAGGGTGGCGGCGGAGCCGGGGTGCGCCGTCGGACGGCAGGGTGGCGGCGGAGCCGGGCTGCGCCGGATGGCAGGTGGGCCGGGGCCCGGGACACGCGCGTACCCGGCCCCCTGCTGTCCGTTGGCGCGGCTCGTCCGTCGTCCCGAAGAGAGGCCGTCATGGCCGGGCCCGCGGGACTGCTTCCTAGAATTCGCCCGTGACGAACAGGACGCGACCGCAGCGGGGCCGCAGGCCGGGAAGCCCGGACACCAGGGCCGCGATCCTGGCGGTCGCGCGGCGCCGCTTCCTCCAGGACGGGTATCACGCGGTCACCCTGCGGTCCGTCGCAGCCGAGGCCGGGGTCGACCTGGCTCTGATCAGCTACTACTTCCGTTCGAAGAAGGGGCTGTTCGGGGCCGCACTCGCCCTGGGCGCCAACCCGGCCGAGGTGCTCGCGCAGGTGCTCGACGAGGGAGACCTGACCACGTTCCCGGAGCGTGTCGTCCGCCAAGTGGTCGCGGTCTGGGACGACCCGGTGTCCGGTCCGCCGCTGCTGGCGATGCTGAGGGGCGCCGCGGGTGACGAGGCGTTCGGGGACCTGGTCAAGGAGGCGGTGGAACGGGAGATCGTCGACCGGATCGCGGCTCTCCTGCCCGGCAGGAACGCGCGGCAGAACGCGGGTGCCTTCACCACCGTGGTGGCGGGACTGATCGCCACGCGCTATCTGCTGCGCCTGGAACCGGTCGCATCCATGAGTACGGAGGACGTGGTCCGTCACGTGGCACCGCAGTTGAGGCTGGCGCTGCGCGGTTCACCGCGCCGGCCGGCCGGGGCGCCCCGCCCGCGCTGACCCTTCGCACCGGGGGTTCGATTCGCCCGCGTCGGCCTTGTGACAGGAGACGGCGGCCGGGTTCGCCGGACCTCCGTGGCCGGCGCCTCCCGACACGTGCGGGAGGCGCCGGCCGTCCCTCATCGGTAGGAGTGCTCCCGGGGTCCCGCGGAGCGGGAATCGTCCGGGGTGTGCAGGACCTTGTCGGTGCCGGAGCGCGCGGGGCGCACGGGGGAGCGGAGCAGGACGGCCACGGCCGCCGCGGCGAGCGCCGCCGCCGCAGCGGCTCCGAGGAGCGCGAGGTGCATGCCGTCGATGAACGCGGTGGTGGCCGGGCCGCTGACCGGGTCCCCCATGGTGCGGGCCGCGGCGAGGGAGGACCGGGCGGCCTCCGCCGCGGGCTGCGGCACGCCGGGCAGGTCCAGCCCTTCCCGGTAGGCGGCGCTGAGCAGGCTGCCGAGGACGGCGATCCCCAGCGCTCCGCCGAGTTCGCGTGACAGGTCGTTCATGGCGGACCCGACGTTCTGGAGCGAGCGCGGCAGGGCATCGGTGATGCATGTCGTCGCGGGCGTCATGGCCAGCCCCATGCCCGCGCCGAGGGGAAGCAGACCGCCGGCGATGAGCCAGTACGGGCTGGACGGGTCGAGCCGGGACAGTACGCCCATGCCGGTCGCCACGGCCAGCAGGCCCACCGTCCAGGGCCCGCGGAGGCCGAACCGGGCCACCAGGTGCGGAGTGGCACGGGCGAACGGAATCATGCCCAGGGCCATCGGCAGCATCGCGACCGCGGCCATGAGGGCGCTGTCACCCCGTACCAGCTGCAGGTACTGCATCATCACGAAGATGAAGCCGAAGAACACGAAGAACTGAAGGGTGATCGACAGCGAGCCCGCCGTGAAGTGGCGGTTCAGGAACAGCCGGGGGTCCAGCAGAGGGTGTGGACGGCGCAGCTCGAAGAGCACGAAGCCCGCCAGGACCGTCAGTCCGAGCGTGATCCCGCCGAGTGTCGCCGCGCTGCCCCAGCCGCGGGTCGGCGCCTCGATCACCGAGTAGACGAGGACGACCAGTCCGGCCACCGCGAGGACCGCTCCGCCGAGGTCGAGAGGCGGCTGGTGCGGCTCGGCCGACTCGGGTACGAACAGCAGCGTTCCGATCAGGGCCGTCAGCGCCAGAGCCACGTTCAGCAGGAACACCGAGCGCCATGACCAGCCTTCCAGCAGGGCGCCCGTGGCGAACAGCCCCACCAGCGCGCCGGCTCCGGCCACCGCGGCCCACACGCTGACCGCGCGGGCCCGCTGGGCGCGGGGGAAGGTACTCGTGATCGTGGACAGGGTGGCCGGCATGACCAGTGCCGCACCGGCTCCCAGGACGGCCCGCAGGACGACGAGCGTGCCCGGGTCGCTCGTCAGCGCGGCGGCGGCCGAGCCGCCGCCGAACAGGGCAAGCCCCACCAGCAGCGCCCGTCGCCGGCCGAACTTGTCACCCAGCGCACCGGCCGGCAGCAGCAGGGAGGCGAAGACGAGGCTGTACGCGTCGATGATCCAGGACAGTTGGGTCTGGGAGGCGTGCGTCTCGCGGGCGATGTCGGGCAGGGCCACGTTGAGGGAGGCCATGGCGGCGACCACGGTGCCGAGAGCGAGGCACGTGACGACGAGAACCAAGTGGTGGCGTAGGGCCGGGGCGGGGCCGGCGGCGGGGGCGCGCGTGGACGGCATGGTGGGCTTCCTTCGTCGGAGAGGTCCGGGAGATCCCGAGGTCCTGACTCCAGGCTCCGCGGAGCGTCTCCGGGTTTCCAGCGTGATGAATTTCCGGACCGGCCCGGCGGAGGAGGTTCCGGGGCTGCGGCGGCAGGGCTTCTTGACGGCGTGGACGATGATCGATGCTGTTCAGAGGCGTGCACTGTGATGCTCGGGGGTCGGACCTGTGCGGGGGGATGTTCGCTGCCCTCGTCGGTGCATCGATGATTTTCGGCGCTCGTTGAATTCATGCCGTGCGAGGAGGGCGCGGGCGCGGGCCGGTGCGCGCCGCGAGCGGAGGGCCGGGCCCGCGGGTCGGGGCCGCCAAGTACCGGCGCCTGCGGGGGGCGTGGCGGGAAAGCGCCCCGGACAACCGGTCGAGGCGACGTTGTCCAAAACCTGGTCCAGGAACCTACCTGCCGGTATACAAGCGGCGTAGGGCCTGCGGGGCGGGAGTTCTCCACGTCGGATGCGGTGCCGCGCGTCCGTGTGCGCGCCGCCCGGGAGTCCGGCCCGTCCCGAGCACCGTCAGCGCTTCAGGGGAGGGGCACGATGAATCAAGACGCGAGCGGGGACGGCACGGTGCCGAGACGGCGGCGCGCCGTCGCACTGGGGGCCGCACTGAGCAGCTGCGCCCTCGTGGCGGGTTTCGCTCCCGCGGCCGCCGCCACGAGCGGTGGAGGGCACTCCCCGCACCGGACGGACTACGTGGCGCTGGGCGACTCGTACACCTCCGGTCCGCTGATCCCGCGTCAGGTGGACGCCAACTGCGCCCGCTCCGACCACAACTATCCGTCGCTCGTCGCGGCCGACCGCAAGGTCGCCACGTTCACCGACGTCAGCTGCGGTGGCGCGACGACCGCGGAGATGTGGAAGGCGCAGGGGACCAACGGACCTCAACTGGACGCCGTGCGACGGGACACCGACCTGGTGACCGTGCAGATCGGCGGCAACGACATGGGCTTCGGCTCCATCATCGCCACCTGTGCCGCCCTCGGTTCGAAGGATCTGACCGGAAACCCGTGTCAGCAGTACTACGGCTCGTCCGGTACCGACCAGCTCACCGTCAACATCCTCGAAACCGCTCCCAAGGTGGCCCGCGTACTGCGCGCCGTGCACGCCAAGGCGCCGCACGCGCGCGTGGTGCTCGTCGGTTATCCCGACCTCCTCCCCGACGACGGCAGCGGGTGCTATCCGTCGGTCCCGTTCGCCGCGAAGGACTTCCCGTACCTGCGGGACACCGGCAAAGGCTCAACCTGATGCTGCGGGCCGTGGCCCTGCTGAACCGGGCGGAGTACGTCGACACGTACCGGCCGACGGTGGGCCACGACATGTGCAAGGCGCCCGCCGACCGCTGGATCGAGCCGCTCCGTCCGGCGGCGCCCGCCGCACCCGCGCACCCGAACGCCAAGGGCATGGAGGCCATGGCGGAGGCGGTGCTCGCCCGGCTGGGACGGCACGGCGGCCGCGGCTGACCGTTCACCCGAGTGGGGCGTCCGACGGGCGCCCCACTCGACCGGGACGAGCGATCCGGGGAGGGGTTCCCCTCGGTGGCACCAACTAGGTACCATGGTGATATGCCATCGCTCAACGTGTCCTTCACCGACGAGGAGCTCGAGGGTGTCCGGGCGGCCGCCGCGGCCGCCGGCAAGAGCCTCAAGCAGTACCTGCACGACCTCGGGGTGCGCGAGATGCAGCGCAAGCAGTTCGTCGACGGCGCCGGGGTGTGGGCGGAGCGACTGCGTGGCGAGTTCGACGACGCGTTCCCCGACGAGGTGCCGCCCTCCGAGCGACGTGACGGCGCTGCGGCTGCCTGATGCACTTCTACGTAGACGTTGCCTGGCTGCTCGACGTCCAGGAGACCGCCCTGCTGAGCGAGGACATGTCGGTCGCGGACTACTCGGCGCTCGTGGCGGCCGTGGCGCGGCACCGCACGAAACTGCCGACGCTTGCCGCCGCCGACCCCGATGCCGCGTGGCGGGCGGCCGCGCTGATGCACACCATCGTGCGCCTGGAGCCGCTCCCGCACCGCAACAGTCTCTTCGCGGCGTTCGTCGCCGCCCAGTACATGGACCAGTCCGGTGAGGGCATCGACCCGCCCTACGGCGGCCTGTCCGACCTGGTCCGCAGGATCCGCGACACCCGGCTCGGCATCCTCCCCGTCGCCGATCAGCTGCGGGCCTGGAAGGTCTGACCCCGGCGGATCGGGCGGGCGCGTCGGCGGCCGCCCCCGTTCGCGTGTCCGGGTACGGCAGGTGGGCGTGCGGAACGTGCGCCGGGACCCGAAGATGTGCCTGCCGAACAGCTTCCCGCGGCGGGATCCGCAGGCGTGCCTGCCGTATCTCCCCTACGGGCGGTCTTCGGCCCCGGCTCGGTGTCCGGCGGGGCGGTCCAGCAGTTCCGTGACCTGGTGGCGGACCGCGTCCCATCCCGTGGCGTGCAGCGCGCCAACGTCCGTACGGGCCAGCGCATCGAGGATCCGACCGGTGTCGGCGCCGTCGTCGTAGGCGGTGCTGTCGCCGAGCACTTCGTAGCCGTCGCGGACGGCGACGCGCAGTCGCCTGCGCCCTTCGTCCTCGGCGTGCACGGCGGCGGCGACGACCAAGGGCGGCGGCCCGCCCGCCGCACCGTCCAGCTTGCGGTAATTGCTGGACACCGGCAGGCGCCAGCGGAGGCCGAGCAGCAGCGGCTGCTTGCTGACCAGCTCGGCCAGGTCGGTCTCGTACGCCCCGTCCGGTGTGAGCACCCGCGCGCGGGCGTCCAGGACGAGCGCCGCCGGCAGCAGGCAGCGCAGGGTGCTGCCGACGATGTTGCCGCCGACCGTGGCCGTGCGGCGTACGGCGCCGGTTCCCACCGAAGCCGCCGCCCGGTGCAGCACCTCGGGTACGCGGTCGTCGACGCGGTGCAGCACGACGGCCGCGCCGAGGGCGTCGGGCGCGAGCGCGTTCGCCTCCGGGAGGCTGTTCAGCGACATGGCCTGCTCGGGGAACCCGTCCCGCTGCCAGGTGGCCCACACCAGCGTCGCCCCGCCGATCGGCACCGCTCCTTCGGCCAGATGCGCCTGCGCTTCCGACACGGACGTGGGCAGACGCAACTGCACGGCAACCGACCTGCTTTCCGGGAGAGTTGGGGTAGGCGGGGTCTCGGCCACATGACGCTGACGTGGCGCATTCTGCCCATGCACGAGGGGGCGCGTACAGGGCTCATCGCCGCATCTCGTGCGCCCCGGGGCCGACGGCGGGGACGGCCCCGCGGCCACTAGGGAGGTCATCGCCTCGGGCAACAGGATGCGCGAACCAGCGAGTTGCCGGCCGGAACGGCAGTGGGGAATTCATCGTTCCGGACCCGCGTGTGATGCCAGTTGCCGCAAGGGAATTCAATCCCGGGCGAGAGCGCGTTTTCCCTGAACAGTTTTCCCTCGCTCATATGACCGAAATCAAGTTGCTTATGGCGACGAAAAAGGCCACGCCTACCCGTGATTGCCTCGCGCAAGGCGGCGGACGCCGGGTGCGCGTGCAGCACGGAGAGCGGTAAGAGGCATGGTGTCACGTCATCGGTGCTCCGGTCGGTGTGTGTGCGCCGTTGTGGCGGACGAACGCCACGCCTAGCTTTGTGCCTTGCGTCGACCGGCGATTCGAGAAGAGACGCCTGTCGATTCGGCACAGGAAAGCGGCGTCGCATTCGACGAAATGCGCGCCGAATTCACCGACGAAGGGATTCGACGATGGCGTACGAGCGTCCCACCCTCACCAAGGCCGGCAACTTCCACAAGACGACGGGCCTGGCAGGCAAGGGCAGCCCCGACCTGCTGGGCGGCCACAGCCTCCTCTGACGCGACACGGCCGCCCCTCCCTCCCGCCGACGGAACCGGCGTCGCGCGGGAACGGAGGGCCGGTCCTGGGGGTGGGGGGGGGGGGGGGCCCCCCCCCCCCCCCCCCCCCCCGAGGCCCAAGGAACGTGGGGGGGTGCCCCCCGTACGTGGCATGGTCTTTTTCCTTCTGCGAATGTAGTGTTGGGGGGAGGGGGTGC
>NZ_JBVHPY010000002.1:0-63279 GCF_055567695.1 Streptomyces sp. NPDC026417 | reverse complement strand
GCAATTTTCGCCGGGGAAGACCCACCCCCCCCCCCCCCTCTGACGGAGGCCAGGGCGGTGGGGGGGGGGGGGGTGTTCCCCCCCCCCTCTCCCCCCCCCCCCCCCCCCCCCCTCGCCCCTGCACAACGGACACGCAGCGAGCGGAGGGGCCCGCCCATGGCGAGCGGCATGTCGTTTCCCATCACGTCCAGCTGGTTCGTCGTCCTCCCGGACACGGAGGCCGTCGCGGACCTCGCCGCGCGTGTCCGGTCCGAGGCGCCGCAGGAGATCACGCACGCCTCCGGCCGGCCCTGGCTGGTCGGCCGGTGGTCCTCCCGCAGCATCACCACCGCGGAATGCGGCAGCGCGAGGCTCGCCGTGCTCGGGCAGCACGCGGTGACGGCCGAGGAGGCGGCCCGCGCCGTGCGTGCCGACTCGGTCGAAGCCGCCGAGCGGATGGCGAGGCGCTGGCCGGGCAGCCACCACCTGCTCGCCGCCTTCGACGGCGACATCCTGGTCCGCGGCACCGTGACCGGCGTGCGCAGCGTCTTCGTCGCCGCGGCGCCCGTCTCCGGTGCGCACCTGGCAGCCGACCGGGCCGACGTCCTGGCCGACCTCGTCGACGCCGACCTGGACGAACGCCGACTGGCGGTCCAGTTGCTCAGTCCCGGGATCCTGCATCCGCTGACCGCACAGAGCGTCTGGCACGGAGTCGACGTGCTGCCGGGCGACCGGCGCCTGCGGCTCGACCGTGGCGGACGGGCCCGGACCAGCCGGTGCTGGTCCCCGCCCGTACCCGAGCTGCCGCTCGCCGTGGGCGCCCGGCTGGTGCGCGACCGGCTCGCCGACGCGGTGGCCGTACGGACGGACGGCCGGGGACTGGTCAGCGCCGACCTGGGAGGCGTCGACTCCACCGCCGTGGTGAGCACGGCGGTGCTCGCGGAGGCGAAGCTCGTCGCGTACACCGCCGCCGTCCACGACGTGCTCGGCGACGACGTCGACTACGCGCAGCACACGGTGGAGGCGCTCGGCGGGGTCGAACACCATGTGGTGCCCGCGTCGTCGGTCCCCCTGACCTTCGAGGGTGTCGACGGCCTCGACGACACCCTCGACACGCCCTCGCACCACACCGTGAACCGCCACCGGCGCATGTTCATCGTCGAGCAGGCGGCCCGGCGGGGGTCGCCGCTGCACCTGAGCGGGATGGGCGGCGACGAGCTGTTCGGCGGAGCCTCCGCGCACGTCCACGCGCTCGTCACCCGCCACCCGCGCACGGCCTGGCGGCACGCCCGCGGGTTCGCCGCCAAGTACCGCTGGTCGCGGCGGACAGCGCTGGCCCAGTTGCTCGACCGACGCCCGTACGGGGCATGGCTGGAACTGGTGGCCCGGGAACTCACCGCTCCCCAGCCCGCCCTGTCGGTCCCCATGTTCGACTGGGGCATCCCGCCGAGGCTGCCGCCGTGGGCCACCGCCCACGCCGTGGAGGCGGTCCGCGACCTCGTACGCGAGCAGGCCCGGAGCGCGGATCCACTGCACGCCGGGCACGGCGGACACCGGGAACTGGCCACGCTGCGCACCTTGGCCCGCTTCTCCCGGCACGTCGACCAGATGTCCGAACCGCTGGGCACCGTCTTCGCCTCGCCCTACTACGACGACGCACTCGTCGAGGCGGCCCTCGCCGTCCGGCCGGAGGAGCGCGTCACGCCCTGGCGCTACAAACCGCTGATCGAGGAAGCGATGCGCGGGGTGGTCCCGGAGGCGAGCCGTCACCGCACCACCAAGGCGCACGCCGCGTTCGAGGAGGAGACCGGTCTGCGCCGCCACCGCTCCTCGCTGCTCGCCCTGTGGGAGGACTCGCGCCTGCACCGGCTGGGTCTGGTCGACGTCGACGTCCTGCGCGCCTGGTGCGCGCGACCCCTCGCCGCCGACCTGGAGAGCGCCCTGCTGCATCCGACGGTCGGGTGCGAGGTATGGCTGCGCTCACGCGAGAGCCGTCGCCGGCCCGATGGCGCCGTGCGCCCGGACGCACCGTCGCGCGCGGGTGCCACGGAGCGCGCAGGAGCGAGGGGCCCGTCACAGGCCGCCGAAACCGACACAGGAGGTCCTACGTCATGACGATGACCCTGCGCCCCGGAGTGGTGGCCGCCGACACCGAGTACGGCATGGCCCTGCTCGACCAGGACAGCGGCGAGTACTTCACCCTGAATCCGACCGCGGCCCTCATCGTGCGCACCCTGCTCGACGGCACCACCAGGGAGCAGGCGGTGTCGTCGCTCACCGAGAAGTACGCGGTCAGTGCCGAGGAGGTCGAGGAGGACATCACCCGCATCCTGGACGAGCTCCGCACCGCCCGACTCCTCGAAGCCTGAGCCCGGACGGCGGCCCGGCCCGAACGGCGGCCTCGCACGGCCCGCGTCCGGTGGTGAGCGATCCGGATGCGCCTCGGCACGGACCGGCCGGCGACCTGTGCCCGGCCCCCGGCCCGACCGGCTCACCCGTGTCGCCCGTGTTCACCTGTCTCACCCGTGTCGCGCGTGTCGGGCGGTACCGGCGGGCGGGTCCGGTAGCCCAGTCATCACCCGTCCCGCGTTCGGAGGGAGACTCCCGTGTCCATCTCTCAGGTCGTTCCGCACGACCCCCGTTCCGTTCCGCTCGGACCGCGGCTCGTCACACGGCTGGCCGTCCTCGTCGCCCATCTGCTGGCGCGCCGCCCACCCGCTCGTATCCGCGCGACACTGCTGCGGCTGCGGCGGGGCGCACGCCCCGCGACACTCGCCGAAGCGGCCCTGGCGCGTGAGACGGTCCTCGCCGTCAGCCTCGCCGCCGGAGGTCAACAGGGTTGCCTGGCGCGGTCGTTGGCCACCGTTCTGCTCTGCCGCACTCGTGGTCAGTGGCCCACCTGGTGCGTCGGCGTCCGCACCCGTCCGCCCTTCGCCGCCCACGCGTGGGTGGAAGCGGAGGGCGTACTCGTCGGTGAGGGTGCACCAGCCGACTACTTCCAGCGCTTCCTCACGGTGGAGTGAGCGCGGGTGACCGCCTCACCCCGCCCCGCGAAGCCGTCCGCCGGGCCCGGTGGCCCCGCCCCCTCGGTCGACGTGCCCTCGGTCGCCGACCCCGCGGTCCCCGTCGCGATACGGCTCCCCGCCGGATTCGTCACCGCGGGGCACCCCGTCGCGTCCGCCGGACCTGCGCCCCCTGGCGTATCCGCCGCGGCGGAGCCCTCCGCCACCGGTGGGGTGAACTCCGGTGCTCCGGAACGGCCTTCAGAGGCCGGCTCCAGGGGCAAGGGCGCCACCCCGACCTGGAGGCTCACCGCCCATCTGCGGCCCCACCGCACGGGCATCGTCGCCGGAAGCCTGCTGTCACTCGTCGGCAGCGTGCTGGCACTGGCCCAGCCGATGGTCGCCAAGCGGATGGTGGAGGCCCTCGACCGGGGACATCCGGCCGTGGGTGCCCTCACCGCTCTGAGCGTCCTGGTCGTGGCCGGTGCGGTGACCGCCGCGCTCGGCCACTACGTCCTGGAGCGCACCGCCGAGTCGGTGGCGTGCACCGCGCGCCGACGCCTGTCCGAACGGCTGCTGCGGCTGTGCGTACCCGAGTTCGACCGCACCGACCCCGGCCAGCTCATCTCGCGCGTGACCTCGGACACGGCACTGCTGCGCCAGGTCGCCACCAGGTCGCTCGCCTCCGCGGGCAGCGGCCTCCTGGTGATGGCGGCGACACTCGTACTGATGGCCCTGCTGGACCCGGTGCTCCTGGGCATCACGCTGGGCACCATCGCCCTGATCGGCGGCGCGGTCGCCGCGGTGGCACCCCGCATCGCACGGGCCTCCCGCCAGGCGCAGGAAGCGGTGGGACGCATGGCCGCCCTGCTGGAGCGCACCCTGGGCGCCCTGCGGACCATCAAGGCATCCGGCGCCGAGGCCCGGGAGACGGGCCGGCTGTACGAGGCCGCGGAATCGGCCCGCGCCGCCGGTACCCGGGCCGCCTGGTGGCAGGCGATCTCCGCGACGGCGTCGACGGTCGCGGTGCAATTGTCGTTCCTCGTCGTCCTGGGCGTCGGCGGCGCACGGGTGGCGACCGGCGCCATCACGGTGTCGACCCTGGTCGCCTTCCTGTTGTACGTCTTCGCTCTCGCGCCCCGGATCGGGCAACTCGTCGAGGCACTGGGCCTGTTCCAGGCGGGCACCGCGGCGGCCGTCCGCATCGGCGAGGTCTACGACATGGAGACCGAGCCGACCGCCACGCCCCCGACCGCAACCCCGACCGCCCCGCCTCCCGTCGGCACCCGGGCAGGTCCACCCTCCGTCGGCACCCCGACCGGCACGGCACGCCACGAACCCGTGGGGGTCGACTTCGACCGCGTCTACTTCGCCTATGGTCCGCAATCCCCGCGCGTGCACCGGGAGTTGACATTCTCCGTGCCGGCCGGGGGGACCACCGCGCTGGTCGGGCCCTCGGGGGCCGGCAAGACCACCGTCTTCTCCCTGATCGAACGCTTCCACCGGCCCGACGGCGGGCGCATCCTCGTCGACGGCGAGGACATCGGACGGCTTCCGCTCGCGGAGTTGCGCGCCCTCATCGGCTACGTCGAGCAGGACGCACCCGTCCTGTCCGGCACCCTGCGCGAGAACCTCCTGCTCAGCGCCCCGGACGCCGGCACCCGCGAACTGGCGGACGTCCTGCGCAGGACGCGGCTGGAGGCCGTGGTGGCGCGGCTGCCGTACGGTCTCGACACGCCCGTCGGTCACCGCGGAAGCACGCTGTCGGGCGGCGAGCGCCAGCGTGTGGCCATCGCCCGTGCGCTGCTGCGCCGGCCCCGCCTGCTGCTCCTGGACGAGGCGACGTCGCAGCTCGATGCCTCCAACGAGGCCGCCCTGCACGAGACGCTCGACGAGGTCGGCAGTACGGCCACGGTGCTGGTGATCGCCCACCGGCTCTCGACCGTCGTGTCCGCCGACCGCATCCTCGTCCTCGACTCGGGCCGGGTACGCGCCATGGGCACGCACGCCCAGCTGCTCGCCGCCGACGGACTGTACCGCCGCCTGGCGTCCGGGCGGCACCCGAGTGGTGGGGGACCACCGGCGGAGTCATGAAGGCCGCCCGCCGAACTGCCAGTCGTGGACCTCGACGTCTGCGTACCGGTCCGCGGGCAGGACGGCTCGTGCCGTGTTTGGGTCCGGTGCCCTGACCAGCGCCGCGGTACCCAGCCAGGCGGTTCCGTCGTCGGAGAGCAGCGGGCCGTACGCGATCAGCTCGTCCCGGTCGGACGGCACGGCCGATTCGGCCGCGTCATGGCCGGTACCCAGGCCCGTGCCCAGGCCCAGGACGAGGTAGCGGTTGCCGCCGGTCCGGCCGCCCGGGAACTCCCACATCGTGCGTCCCAGCGCGTTGCGCCACCGGAGCAGCAGCACGTCCCGGTACACGCCGGCCTGGTGATTGGGCTCGTCGAAGGCGAAGGCGCGAGCCGCGGCGGGGTCCGGGAGGCCGAGGATGTGCACGCTGCCGGTGGCGGTCTCCCGGGCGTCGTCGAGGGTCGGTCCACGGGCGATCATCTCCGCGGCGAACGTGTCCATGTACGACCAGTGCGCCTCCAGCAGCTTGTCGCGCAGGGCGGCGGTATCAGGGCGGTCGCGGTGGAAGCAGAAGAACTCCATGCGCACAGACTCTGTCCGACATCCGGTGGCATCTCAACACTCGGGTGCCTGAACGGCGTTCGGTGACGCCGACGCGGCTGCAGGCTGTGCGACCTGGACCCGGCGTGGCCCGGGATGGTGCGTCCCGCGGTGCGCCGGGCCCTGGTGCGTCAGGTGCCGCGGCCGGATGCGGCAGTCAGTTCGTCGACCGCGGTGCGGATGGCCTCGTCCTGGGTGAAGCCCCGCCAGCCGCCGTCGTGGCGCAGCCGCTCATCGAGACCGGCGACACCGGCCAGGAGGTGTGCGGCCGGCTCCGCGGGACCGCCGATCCGGGTCAGGTGCCGCACCGCAGGAAGCATGACCGGCAGAAAGGTGCCCTCGGCCAGCCCTGCCACGGCACTCGTCAGGGTGCGGACCGGGTTCTCGGTGTCGCCGGTGGCCGTCCACAGGGCGTACGCGGCCGTGACGGCGGTCCAGCGATCGGCGTCGGAGGTCATCGTCCGGAGCCTGTCGGCGAGGACGCCCGCGTGCGGACCGAGGTCGGCGAGTCTGCGTACGGCGCGGTGCGCGAAGCGCTTCTCGGTGGCGGCGGGGCCGAGCACGGCGAGGGCCGGTGCGGGATCCCCGCCCGTCCGCCAGTACGCCCAGGCTGCGAGTTCCGTCTGGTCGCCGCCGGTGCCCAACCGTGGGGTGAGCAGGGCGCGGGCATCGTCGTCCGCCCTGCCGATCCCCGCCAGCGCGGTCGCTGCGGGGGCCCAGGTCCGGTCGTCCGCCAACAGTCCCACCAGGTGTGGAACCACCGCCTCGGCGGCACTGCCCCAGTCGGCGAGCACGTCGCACAGCCAGGCGAGCCTTCTGGCGTCGGTGCCGGCGTGAAGCTCGTCGCGGATCACCGGCAGGAGCGCGCCGGCATGGTCCCGCAGGGGTGCCAGCACCTCCCAGGGCGCGGGCAGGACCACGTGGTGCCAGTCACCGGGGGAGTACATGGCGGTGGCCGACGCGAATCCGGTCGCCCGTCCGGCGATCAGTTCGCCGACGCCCGGCAGACAGCGAGGATCGTTCATGCGGGCCAGCGCCCAGAGCGCGGCCTCCGCCACGGTCTCCCGTATCCGGTCGGACCGCACGGTGCCGTCGTCGAGCAGCCCGGCGACCTCGTCCGCGTGCTCGGCGGCCGCGAGGCCGAGGCACGCCATCAACTCGACCGCGCGGAAACGGACTTCGGCGGCGGGGTCGTCCAGCCGCGCCGCGACCGCCGGCAGCACCGCACCGGTGGGCGAACGCCACCGGCCCAGGAGCCGGCCCGCCTGGGCCAGGGCGCCGACCCGCTGCTCGTCGACGGGATGCTCGGCCAGCAGTCCCAGGGTGAAGGCGGGGGACGGCCCGGTGAGCAGCGCAGCCGTCCAGAGGTGGACGCCCGTGATCCCGGTCTGCACCGAACTCGTCCGCCGCCACAACTCGACACCGGGATCCCGGACCGCTTCGAGCAGGACGTCCAGACGCTCGGCCGGGAGATCCGGCCGGGCGGGCGCCAGCGCGTGCACCGCCGCCAGCCGTACCTGTGCCTCGCGGGCGTCGACCAGCTCGTCCAGCAGAGCGCGGGCTTCGACGGCGCGAGGACCTGCCGGTTCCGTCCGGGACGCCCGGCCCGGAGCCAGGACGAGCTCCAGACGGGTCACCGCGTCGTCCTCCCCGTACCAGCACCGCAGCAGCGCCGGCAGGGTCAGCTCACCGGGGCTGCCGCAGACGGCGACGACATCGGCCGCCGCGCGTCGGACGAAGGGCTCGGCGTCGTCCAGCAGCGCCAGTACCTCGGGCAGGGCCCGTTCCCACGCGGGCGGCCACGCCGGGTCGATGAAGCGTTCCTGGACCTGCCGGGCCTCTCCGGCCAGCATGGCGAGGATCTCCAGAAGCGGGCCCCGGCTCGGCACCTCGGCCGCCCCGGCCAGGCGGACCAGGAACGGCAGCGCGGCCGAGGCGGCGGAGCAGATCCAACCGCCTTGATGAAAAAGCAGGTTGAGCAACTCGTCCGCCGCATTGTCGGCGTCCCGCGCATCCGGTCCCGCGCACCGTTCGAGCAGGTCCGGTACGTCCTCGGCCGACCCGTAGTTGTGCTCCAGCACCGTCCAGTCGACCGTGTCCGCCCCCACCCTCACCCGCGTGACTTTAGGGCACGCCTTCCTTGCGGGACGTTCACTTGAGAGTCTGCCGCCTCCCCGCGGGTACGTTTTGGTCGGTTCTGCCGCGCCGGTGAGACCTCGACTGGTGGGGCTCGATGGTGGATCACCGCGCTGACCCACGTTGTCCACGCGGCGACCAGGCGGAGGAGGTCTGCCCGGCGATCCGCCGACAAGAGGGGCCAGAGAATCCAGGTGGGAGCCATCAGGAGGATCATGCATATGAGGCCGATGGCGCACAGTATGGCCGTGACTGCGGCTACCGCCCTGAGGGGTAGCGCGGGAAGCGCGAACATGCGAACTTCTCCAAGTCTCATCGACACGCGTGACTGCACGGTGTTGACGGACTCGGCTCTGAGTGATCACGGCGCCTAGCGGGTTAGCTGTCGGACTCGGACGACTTTCGCCCTACGACGGCACCCCGCCTCCTGCGGCTACGCCTGTCGATTCGCCCCGGGTACGTTCGGTTCCCCGCCTCCGTTGCAGGCAATGTAAAGGCTTGAACGGGCCCCGGACAGCGCGCGTTGAAGCGCAGGGAGCGCATCCGCACTCGCACGCCGTGTGAATGCACCGCACTCATTTCGCCCCTGCCGCAGAGATGACGCAGAGCCCCGACTGCCACATGGGCAGCCGGGGCTCTGTAGCTCGTGGTGATCGAGCGACATCGCGTCCGGCGCCATGGACGATCTGATAAGCGCACCCTCGATCGAGAGCCTGCTCGCCTGAGCCATCCGCCCGGAACACGACGGCGGGGCGTGCTCCGACCATCGGTCGGGGCACGCCGCCGTGGGGCGGGGGAGCCGCTCTCGCCGGCTCGCCCGGCTACTTCTAAGCGCGGTCGAAGGCCGCCTTCGACCAGCGGTGACCGAGCGCGGAGAGAGCGAGGCACCAGGCGAGGGCGAGCCACCCGTTGTGGCCGATCTCGGTGCCGAGGAGGAGCCCGCGCAGGGTTTCGATGGCCGGGGTGAAGGGCTGGTACTCGGCGATCGGCTGGAACCAGCCGGGCATCGAGTCGAGCGGGACGAAGGCGCTGGAGATGAGCGGCAGGACGACCAACGGCAGTGCGTTGTTGCTGGCAGCTTCGACGTTCGGACTGACCAGGCCCATCCCGACGGCGATCCAGGTGAGTGCCGTGGCGACGAGCGAGAGCAGGCCGAGTGCCGCGAGCCATTCCAGGGCGGTGGCGTCCGTCGAGCGGAAGCCGATGGCCACGGCGACACCGCCGACGAGGACCACGCTCAGGACCGCCTGCACCACGCTGCCGATGACGTGCCCGGTGATCACCGACCCGCGGTGGATGGCCATGGTGCGGAACCGGGCGACGATGCCCTCGGTCATGTCGTTGCAGACGGACACCGCCGTGCCGACCGCGGTGCCGCCGATGGTCATCATCAGGATGCCCGGGACGACGTAGGCGATATAGGCGGAGCGGTCGGCTCCGCCGCCTCCGATGCCGGCGCTCATCACGTCGCCGAATACGTACACGAAGAGCAGCAGCAGGACGATCGGTGTCAGCAGCAGGTTCAGGGTGAGGGAGGGGTAGCGGCGGGCGTGCAGGAGGTTGCGGCGCAGCATCGTGGACGAGTCGCGTACGGCGAGGGAGAGGGAGCTCATCGGACAGTCTCCTTGGGCTGGTTCGGCACGGTGGTGTCGCCGGTCAGGGCGAAGAAGACGTCGTCGAGGTCGGGGGTGTGCACGGTCAGTTCGTCGGCCTCGACACCGGCCGCGTCCAACCAGTCGAGGATGGAACGCAGTTCGCGCTGGGTTCCGTCGCTGGGGATCCGGAGCGCGAGGGAGTTGTCGTCTCGGGTGGCCGCGTCGAGGGCGTCGGCGGCGTTCCGGTAGGCGGTGGGGTCGGTGAAGCGGAGGCGTACGTGTCCGCCCGGGACGAGCCGCTTCAACTCCTCCGCGGTGCCTTCGGCGGCGATTCTGCCGTCGTGCAGCACCGCGATGGTGTCGGCGAGTTCGTCCGCCTCCTCCAGGTACTGGGTGGTGAGGAAGACGGTCACCCCGCCGGTGACGAGTTCGCGGATGATGCCCCACATGGTGTGGCGGCTTCGGGGGTCGAGGCCGGTGGTGGGCTCGTCGAGGAAGATGATGCGGGGGCTGCCGACGAGGGTCATGGCGATGTCGAGGCGGCGTTTCATGCCGCCGGAGTAGGTGGAGGCCGGCTTCTTCGCCGCGTCGACCAGGTCGAACCGCTCCAGCAGTTCGGCGGTGACCCGGCGTCCCTCCTGCTTGGGCAGGTGGTGCAGGTCCGCCATCAGGAGCATGTTCTCCTCCCCGGTGATCAGGCCGTCGACGGCGGAGAACTGCCCGGTGACACCGATCGCGGCACGCACCCCGTCCGGAGACGTGGCGATGTCGTGACCGGCGACCTGGACCTGGCCGTCGTCGGCGCCGACGAGCGTGGACAGGATCTGCACGGTGGTGGTCTTGCCGGCACCGTTCGGCCCGAGCAGGGCGTACACGGATCCCGCAGGGATCCGCAGATCGATGCCGTCGAGCACCACCTTGTCGCCGTACGACTTGCGCAGACCGATCGCGGAGACGGCGGCGGGCGGCTGGACACCGTCTCCGTTTTTGGGCGTGGGCATGACAGGCGAAGGCACGAGGCCCTCCATTCGGAAGCGAAGGGTGAGGGGACGATGAGCCGGCGGGATGCGGAGTGTGCGGGACCGGGCGGGCAGGCGGGTTCGCCGATGATCAAGGCCGGGCACGGCGTACGTCGATGTTGCCGAAGCGGGTCCGGGCGCGGACCTTGACGGTGTCCAGGCTCTCCTCCGGCGCCTCGGAGGCGGTGAGCGTGTTGCGCACCTGCCCGTGGCCGGAGCTGACGTCGAGCCAGGCGGCGGTGCCCTCGCGGATGCCGACCTCGATGGCGCCGTACGAGGTCTCCAACTGGACCGTGCCGCGGACGACTTCGACGACCCGCAGCGTGCCGTGAGCCGTGGTGGCGGTGACGGAGCCCTCGGCCCGGGTGATGTCGATGTCGCCGTTGGCGCCGCTCACCCTCAGTTCACCGGTCGCGGCGCCGACGGTGGTCGTGCCGTGCGAGTTCTTCAGTACGGCGGGGCCGTCGACCGTGCCGACGCGCAGGCTGCCGGAGCTGGTGCTGATCTCGGCCGTGCCCTCGACCCGGTCGACGGTGATCGAACCGTGGGAGGCGGTCAGCTGGAGCGGCCCGGTCGTGTCGAGGCGGACGTCACCCGACGAGGTCTTCACGCGGACTTCGCCGAGCCGGCCCTCGCCGAGTACCTGGGTCCAGGAGCCGGTGAGGTCGACACGCGAACGCGAGGGCAGTTCGACCGTCACGTCGACGGTGCCGGTGCGCCCGAACAGGTGGCGCTGCTTGGGTGTCCTGACGGTCAGGGTGCCTCCTGTGCACGTCACCTCGGTCTGGTCCGCGGACCGCACGTCCTGGTCCCGCTTCGGATCGCGGGGCCGCACCTCGACGACGGTGTCCGTGCGGTCGCTCGCGGTGAACTGGATGGAACCGGCTTCCACCAGGGCGGTGACCGAGATCGGTTCGGGGGTGTCGAAAGAAGGCATGGCTGTTCCGTCCTCTGGGTTCCTTGGGCGTCCCCGCTGGTGGGACGTGATGTGGGGTGATGCGGAGTGACGTGACGGGCCTGTGGGCCGGTGGGTCAGCGCACCCAGCCGGTGAAGCTCTGTCCGACGGTGCGGGCCCTCTCCGGCGGGCGGGCCGCGCCGCCGCCGTCGACCGCGGCGGACACGGCCCGGACCAGCCAGCCGTTGACCGACAGACCCTCGCGACTCGCGGCCTCCTCGGCGCGGGCCTTGAGGTGGGCCGGCAGGCGCAGATTGACGCGAGCGGTACCACCTTCGTCGAGGTCGGTGGGCGCCGTCGCCCTGAGCGGTTCGGCGGACGGGGCCGGCTCCGTGACGGCCTCCTCGGATCGCGGCAGCGTCACCACGAAGTCCGGGTCGAGTCCGCGCAGCCGCACGTCGACCGAGCCGGGGGCGAGTTCGCGGGTGATCTCGTCCATCGCGGCGGAGAGCACGTTGAGCATCGTCAGGCGGGTCGCCGACTCCAGCGGAGCGGTGAGCCGCTCGGCCAGCTCGCGGGCGTCCTCCCCGCCTGCCTCGGCGGCCACCGCAAGTTCGCGGCGGAGGGTGTCGACGTACGGCGTGAGGTCCATGACGCCATAATGGCACCACTATGGCGCCACTTGCAAGCGTCCACGGTCATCTGGGGAATCGGAGGACTGACCAACTTCTCTGACCTGCATGAATAGGCCGTAATGCATGGACGGATGGTGATGCGACGCGCCCTTCTGGTCGCCATGCCGAGTGAAATGGCGCCCACGTGGCACCACGTGGCACCCACGTGGCACCACGTGGCACTACATGGCATCGCGCGCTGTCGCCGTGGCGCCTCGGGGGAGCTCCGCGGTGTCATGCGGTCCGCGGTGCCGTGCGGTGCCGCGCCTCGCGGTACCGCGCTCGCCCCGCCGCGCGGCAGCGGTCGCGGTCGCGGCGGGCGCGTGTCGGCATGCGCGATAAATCGAACGCGTGCTCTAATTACAGGCATGACGCACCGACCCTTCCCGCCCGACCTGGTCGAACTGCATCGGGCCTACGCCCGCACCTACCGCGCCCTGGCGGGCCCGCGTTCCGACCGGACCGCCCGGCTGAGTCGGGAACTGGTCCGGCTCCATACCCGCGTGCTGCACCATCCGTACTGGTCGACCCGGTCCGGCAGTCCGTCGGCGGGATGGGCGTCCCTGCGCCAGCAGCTCCGCGCGGAAGACGGTGCCGACGAGCGCGTCCGCTGAGTCGTGGCGGCCGAGGGTGCCTGCCGGGACGGCGAGGGAGCGAACGCGTCGGTGACCGGTACCTCCGCCGCACGACAGCAGGAGCCCGCCACCGTGTGCCGGTGGCGGGCTCCTGTCGTTGTGCCCTGCTGGCGCTTTCCGTTCCGGTTCACGGGGAACCGGGCGAAGGGCTCAGTGGTTGGAGAGCATGCCCTCACGCAGCCGGGCCAGGGTGCGGGAAAGCAGGCGCGAGACATGCATCTGGGAGACGCCGAGGCGCTCGCCGATCTGGGCCTGGGTGAGCTCCTCGACGAACCGCATGTGGATGATCTGCCGGTCGCGCTCGTCGAGCTCGGCGATCATCGGCGCGAGGGCGTGGAAGTCCTCCACCAGTTCCAGGGAGGCGTCCTGGGTGCCGATGAAGTCCGCCAGGGCGGTCTCGCCGTCCTCGTTCCCGCCGATCGCGGCGTCCAGGGAGGCGGAGTTGTAGCCATTGGCCGCCAGGCGGGCCTCGATGACCTCTTCCTCCGGCAGGCACATCAGCTCGGAGAGCTCCTTCACCGTGGGAGTGCGGCCCAGGCGGCTGCGCAGCTCCTCGGTGGCCTTGGCCAGCTGCACGCGCGCCTCCTGCAGGCGGCGCGGAACGTGCACGGCCCAGCTGGTGTCGCGGAAGAAGCGCTTCATCTCGCCGACGATGTAAGGGACGGCGAAGGAGGTGAACTCCACCTCGCGGGTGAGCTCGAACCGGTCGATGGCCTTGATCAGTCCGATCATGCCGACCTGGACGATGTCCTCCATCTCCTGCTCGCCCCGGCTCCGGAAGCGGCCGGCCGCGTAGCGGACGAGGGACATGTTCATCTCTATCAGGGTGTTGCGCACATATTGGTAATCCGCGGTGCCTTCCTCGAGTACCGCGAGCTGGTCGAAGAACTGCCGCGACAGCTCCCGCGCGTCCTTGGGCGCCACCTTCTGCGGGTCCGCCACCTCCGGCAGCGCCGCCATTCCCGCGTCGACCGTACCAACTGTCATTGTCGTCATCAGTAATGCCCTCCCAGATCGATCAGCCCCCACTTGCCCCCTGTGGGCCGACGACCGGCGGTTACCCCGGTGTCCGTCACGCATGCATGTTTCGGGTGGAAATTGTGTGGGAGGCTCGGCTGATCTCCGGGAGGGTGGCCCGGCCGACGGGGCGTATGGGGCGGTTTCGGCGGCCGACGAGGCTGCTGCCGGGGGGAGTTGGGGGTTCCGGGGTCGGGTGGCCGCCTGCTCGGTCCGGTCCGCGCGTCCGGTGCCGTCATGCGGCCGGGCCCGCCGGAGCGGAGAGCTCCGGCGGGCCCGGCAACAGAACCACCTCGACACTGCCCAGGTGACGTCCTGTCGGTCAGAGGCGGCCGCCGCTCAGGCGGGAGAGCGGTCCCCGCTGCCGCAGGCCGGCGCGGCGGCCCAGGGTGTAGGAGCAGAGGACCACGGTTGCGGTCCCCGCGCCCGCGGCGGCCGCCACGACCTTCCTGGCCTTGATGAGGGTCCAGGCCAACCCGGCCTTGCCCACCGTCTGCTGAGCGGCGGTGGAGACGGTGCCCTGTACTGTCTTGGCCGCCTCCCGGGCCTTCTCCGACGCCGCACCGCCGATGCCCGCCAGGACTTCCTTGCTGCCGCGGCCCGCCGCGCCGGCTGCTTCGCCGGCGCTCTTGGCCGCATCGGTGGCAGACTGCTGTGCCTCCTTCGCCGGTGCCGAGGCTCCTTCGGTCACGGTCTTCTTGGCCGCTCGCGCGTTCGCCGTCGGCGACTGTCCGTTCGTCGTCTTGTTGCTCGTTCCAGCCATACCGCTCGGTTATCCGGCCCTTCCATCGGCAAACCGGGAACCGTCAACCCGCTGATACTCGCCTCCTGATGAGCCGTCAGTAGCTGCTTAAAGCACTTCGCTATTTGCCTAAAGGTCTTAGGTGCCTGCATGATGGGCGGGACGAGAGCGAGGAACCATGGTGCGTGCGGGGCTGACCACGGAGCGGCTGACCCGGGCCGGGGCCGAACTGGCCGACGAGGTCGGCTTCGACCGGGTGACCGTCTCGGAGCTCGCCCGGCGCTTCGACGTCAAGGTCGCGAGCCTGTACTCGCATGTGAAGAACTCTCAGGACCTCAGGACCAGGATCGCCCTGCTCGCCCTGGAGGAGCTCGCCGACCGGGGAGCCGCCGCGCTGGCCGGACGTGCCGGCAAAGACGCCCTCAGGGCCTTCGCCGACGTCTACCGCGACTACGCCCGAGAACATCCGGGCCGGTACGCCGCGGCGCAGATGAGGCTCGACCACGAGACGGCGGCCGCCAGCGCCGGCGTGCGGCACGCGCAGATGATGCGGGCCATCCTCCGCGGATACGACCTGAAGGACCCGGACCAGACGCACGCGGTCCGCCTGCTGGGCAGCGTCTTCCACGGCTTCGTCAGCCTGGAGGCGGGCGGCGGGTTCAGCCACAGCAGTCCCGACGCCGAGGAGTCCTGGTCGCGGATCCTCGACTCCCTCGACACCCTGCTGCGGAACTGGACCGCGCCCTGAGCGACCTCCGGATCCGTGACGTCCGACACCGTGGACTCCAGCACCGTGAACTCCGAAGCAGCGCACCTCCGAAGGCATGGACTCCCCAGACATGAACCCCGAAGCCGGGAACAGGTCCGCAGGCCGGATCACCACACCCGTCACCCCTGACCTGCTCCGCGGCGCCCTCGACCTCGAACCCACCGCACGCGGGCTGCTGCCGCACCGGCTGCCCGCGCCGGCCCGGGCTCGGTTTCCCGACGGCCAGGTCGCCCTGGCCGAGGCCCAGCCCTCGGGTGTACGGCTGGTGTTCCGCACGCGAGCGACGACGGTGGAGCTGGACGCCCTTCGCACCAAGACGGCGTACGAGGGGGCGCCGCCGCGACCCGACGGCGTGTACGACCTGCTCGTCGACGGAGTCCCGGCCGGGCAGGCGTCCGTCACCGGAGGGAACGTCCTGATGACGGACCTGGCCACCGGAGTGACGGAGACCCGCCCCGGCCCGGTCGGCACCGTCCGGTTCGCGCGCCTGCCGGACCGGATGAAGGACGTCGAGATCTGGCTCCCGCACAACGAGATCACCGAGCTGATCTCCCTGCGCACCGACGCGCCCGTCGAGACCGCGCCGGGAACGGGGCGCCCGGTGTGGCTGCACCACGGCAGCTCGATCAGCCAGGGCTCCGACGCGGCGAGCCCGACGACGACCTGGCCGGCGCTCGCCGCTCGGCTCGGCGGCGTAGAGCTCGTCAACCTCGGGCTGGGAGGCAGCGCCCTGCTCGACGCGTTCACCGCCCGCGCACTGCGCGACACCCCCGCGGACCTCATCAGCGTCAAGATCGGCATCAATCTGGTCAACACGGACCTGATGCGCGTGCGGGCCTTCATCCCCGCCGTGCACGGCTTCCTCGACACGATCCGCGAGGGGCATCCCACCACTCCGCTGCTCGTCGTCTCGCCCCTCCTGTGTCCCCTGCACGAGGACACCCCAGGGCCCAGCGCCCCGGACCTCGGAGACCTCGCTGCGGGAAGGCTCCGATTCCGGGCCATGGGCGATCCGGCGGAACGGGCCGCCGGGAAGCTGACCCTCACCGTCATCCGGGACGAACTGGCCCGCATCGTGCGGCAGCGGGCGGCCGACGACCCCCACCTGCACCATCTGGACGGCCGCGACCTCTACGGCGAGGACGACTTCGCCGAACTGCCGCTGCCCGACGGGCTCCACCCCGACGCGGCCACCCACCGCCGCATCGGCGAACGCTTCGCCGCCCGGGTCTTCGCCGCCGAAGGCCTGGCGGCCGCGGCCCGTGCCTGACCCGCCTCCGCCGTGGGGGCGCGTGGCCCGCACCGGGAGCGCGCCCTCCCGGTGCGTGATACTCGACGTATGAACCCGAGCACGACGTCCAGGAACGGTGCGACCGTGATCCGGCGTGCCGTCGCCCGGGACGCCAAGCGGCTCACGCGTCTCGTGCGCGGCTCGCGCGCCTACGAAGGGCAGTACGCGGCGATGGTCGCGGACTACCGCGTCGGGCCCGACTACATCGCGGCACACCGCGTCTTCGTGGCCGTCGGCCGCGACGACCCCGCAGGCCGCGTCCTCGGGTTCTACTCGCTGGTGCTCGCCTCGGCGGAGCTGGACCTGCTGTTCGTCGCCGACGGCACCCAGGGGCGCGGCATCGGACGGCTCCTCGTCGAGCACATGAAGTCCGAGGCCCGGGCGGCCGGGCTCGACCGGGTGCACGTGCTGTCGCACCCCCCGGCCGAGGGCTTCTACCGCAGCGTCGGCGCGCTCCCCACCGGCACCGCCCCGGCGAACCCGCCCGCCGTGGCCTGGGACCGGCCCGAGCTGGAGTTCCTCATCCCGCCACGGCCTCAGGACTCCCCGCGGGCCCCCTGAGGAACAGCGACCTCACCGGCGCCCCAAAAGCCGTCCGCCGAAAGGGACGTGCGCCGGACCGACGCCCCCGCTCCCGCTGAGGAACCATCCCGGGGGTAACCGTGCGGCATGACTGTCTACGGATTGCACGCCTCGCACGAACAGATACCGCCCGCGGATCTGCTCGACGCCGTGGTGCACGCGGAACGCGCGGGATTCACCGCGGCCATGTGCTCGGACCACTTCTCGCCGTGGAGCGTCCGCCAGGGAGAGTCGGGGTTCGCCTGGTCCTGGCTCGGAGCCGCTCTCCAGGCCACCGAACAGGTGCCGTTCGGCGTGGTGAACGCGCCGGGCCAGCGCTACCACCCCGCCATCGTCGCGCAGGCGGTCGCCAGCCTCGCGTCCATGTACCCCGGCAGGTTCTGGGTGGCGCTCGGCAGCGGTGAAGCCTCCAACGAGCACATCACCGGCGACGGCTGGCCCCGCAAGGACGTCCGCAACGCGCGTCTGCGGGAGTGCGTCGACGTCATACGGGCCCTGCTGCACGGGGAGGAGGTCAGCCACGACGGGCTGGTGACCGTGGACCGGGCCAGGCTGTGGACGCTGCCCTCCGCCGTGCCGCCGCTGATCGGAGCCGCGTGCAGCACCGCCACCGCGGCCTGGTGCGCCGAGTGGGCGGACGGACTCATCACCGTCAACGCCCCGCGGGAACGGCTGCGCGAGATCATCGGCGCCTACCGCGACGCGGGCGGCCGCGGGCCCGTACACCTCCAGGCGCACCTGAGCTGGGCCCCCGACGAGGACGAGGCTCTCGCGCTGGCGCACGACCAGTGGCGCACCAACGTCCACGCGCCCCCGGCCAGCTGGGACCTGGACTCCGCGGAACTCTTCGACATCGTGAGTGAGCACGTCACGCCCGAGCAGGTGGCCGGCACGGTCAACGTCTCCTCCGACCTCGGCCGGCACACCGCCTGGCTTCAGGAGTACGCCGAACTCGGCTTCGACGCGGTCATGCTGCACCACGTGGGCCGTGCGCAGGGCCCGTTCATCGACGCGTTCGCGGCCGAGGTGCTGCCGCGACTCGACGTCACCCGCCCCCTCCCCGCCACGGCGAAGGAGTACCGATGCGTCTGACCCGCACGTCCGACCTGTGGTGGAAGAACGCGGTGGTGTACTGCCTGGACGTCGAGACGTACCAGGACGGCAACGGCGACGGGATCGGCGACTTCGTCGGCCTCACCCAGCGCATCGACCACCTGGTGCGCCTCGGCGTGACCTGCGTCTGGCTGATGCCCTTCTACCCGACGCGCGAGCGCGACGACGGCTACGACATCACCGACTTCTACGGTGTCGACCCCCGGCTCGGCACCCTCGGCGACTTCACCGAGTTCGTGCGCACCGCCCGAGACCGCGGCATCCGGGTGATCGCGGACCTCGTCGTCAACCACACGTCCGAGGACCACCCCTGGTTCCGGGACGCCCGCTCGAGCCGTGACTCCGCCCACCGCGACTGGTACGTCTGGCAGGACGAGCCCCCCGAGGACGGACCCGAGGGTGTGGTCTTCCCCGACGCCGAGGACAGCCTGTGGGAGTACGACGAGGGCAGTGGCCAGTACTACCTGCACCGCTTCTACAAGCAGCAGCCGGACCTCAACGTCGCCAACCCCGCGGTGCGCGACGAGATAGCCCGCGTCATGGGCTTCTGGACACAGCTCGGTCTGTCCGGCTTCCGGGTCGACGCCGTGCCCTTCCTGCTGGAGACGGACGGGCAGGACGACGCGGACAAGCTGCCGGACCCGCACGAGTACCTCGCCGACCTACGGGCCTTCCTCGGCCGCCGCAACGGTGAGTCGATCCTGCTCGGCGAGGTCAACCTGCCCTACGACGGCCTCGCGCGCTTCTTCGGCGACCCCGCCTCCGACCGCGGCGACGAACTCACCATGTGCTTCGACTTCGTCGGGATGCAGCAGATGTACCTGTCCATGGCACGTGAGGACGCGGGCCCGCTGGCCGCCGCGCTGCGGGACCGCCCCGCCGCCCCGCGGGACGCCCACTGGGCCACGTTCGTGCGCAACCACGACGAGCTCACCCTCGACAAGCTGAGCGACGACGAACGCGCCGAGGTGTTCCGGTCCTTCGGCCCCGAGAAGGACATGCAGCTGTACGACCGCGGGCTGCGGCGCAGGCTGCCGCCGATGGTCGACGGCGACCGACGCCGCGTCGAACTCGCCTACAGCCTGCTGTTCACCCTGCCGGGCACCCCCGTGCTCTTCTACGGCGAGGAGATCGGCATGGGCGAGAACCTCGCCGTGGAGGGACGGCAGGCCGTCCGGACACCGATGCAGTGGACGCCGGAGACCGGCGCCGGCTACTCCACCGCCGAACCGGACACCTTCCCCAACCCGCTGGCGGACGGCGCGTTCGGACCGCAGCACGTCAACGTGTACGCACAGAGCCGCGACCCCGGCTCGCTGCTGAGCCGCATCCGGCTGTTCGCCGAGCGCTACCGGGAGGCACCCGAGCTGGCGTGGGGCGACTACCGCCTCGTGGAGACGGGGGAGCGCTCCGTCCTGGCCCACGTCGGCTGCACCACCGACGGCCGGGTCCTGGCCCTGCACAACTTCGCGGGCGAACCGGTCACCGTACGGCTGAGGCTGTCCGAGGCCGGCCCCGGAGGACGGCTGACGGATCTGCTCGACGACGGACATGCCGGCCTCACCGTCGGCGACGACGGTCTGCTCCGCGTCGAACTGCCCGCCTACGGGTACCGGTGGCTGCGCGTCGGTACTCCGGCGGACGACCCCGAACGGGTCGCTTCCGACTGACACCGCGTCCGCCGGGAAGCCTCCTGAGGTGATCGAGGACCCGCGGCGGCCGGCCAGGCATCCGTGGGTCCGAGAGCACGGCACGACCAGGTCATTCGCTCAGCTCAGCGCAAGGAGAAGCCGGTGGACTCAGCCCGTACCCGCACCTCCTGGTGGCGTGACGCCGTCATCTACCAGGTGTACCTGCGCAGTTTCGCCGACGGGAACGGCGACGGCATCGGAGACATCGCCGGACTGCGACAGCGCCTGCCGCACCTCGCCGGGCTGGGCGTCGACGCGTTGTGGATCACCCCTTGGTACCCCTCGCCGATGGCCGACGGGGGGTACGACGTCGCCGACTACCGGGACATCGACCCGCTGTTCGGCACCCTGGACGACGCAGGGGCCCTGCTCGACGAGGTCCACGGGCACGGGCTGCGGCTGATCATCGACATCGTGCCCAACCACACCTCGACCGCGCACGCCTGGTTCCGCCGAGCCCTGGCCGAGGGGCCCGGGTCCCCGGCCCGGGAGCGGTACATCTTCCGTCCCGGACGCGGCGACCGGGGCGCCGAGCCGCCCAACGACTGGCGCAGCGTCTTCGGCGGGTCCGCCTGGACGCGCATCACGGAACCGGACGGCTCGCCGGGCCCCTGGTACCTGCACCTGTTCGCCCCCGAGCAGCCCGACCTCAACTGGGACGACCCGGAGGTCAGGGCGGAGTTCGAGTCGATCCTGCGCTTCTGGTTCGACCGGGGCGTGGACGGCGTCCGCATCGACGTCGCCCACGGCCTGGTCAAGGCCCCCGGTCTGCCCGACCTCGGCTCGCTGGACGGCAAACTGCTGGAGGGCGCCACCCGCGAGGACCACCCGCACTGGGACCGGGAGGAGGTCCACGAGATCTTCCAGGGCTGGCGGGCGGTCGCCGACACCTACGACGAGCCACGCGTCTTCGTCGCCGAGGCGTGGACCGGCGCCCCCGAACGGCTGGCGCGCTACGTGCGGCCCGACGAACTGCACACGGCCTTCAACTTCGACTACCTGATGACGCCGTGGCGCCCCGACCGGCTGCGGCGCGTGATCGACACGTCCTTGAGCGCGCTGGGCCATGTCGCCGCTCCCGCCACCTGGGTGCTCTCCAACCACGACGTGGCACGGCACGTCTCCCGGTACGCGCGCCCCCAGCCGGACGGCACGCTGCGCTCGCTGTCGGACCTCACGGAGCCCGCCGACCTGGACCTCGGTACGAAACGGGCGCGCGCCGCCGCGCTCCTCACCCTCGCCCTGCCGGGCAGCGCCTACCTCTACCAGGGCGAGGAACTGGGCCTGTGGGAGGTCGAGGACCTCCCCGAGGACCTGCTGCAGGACCCCACGTGGCACCGCTCCGGCCGCACCGACCGGGGCCGCGACGGCTGTCGTGTCCCGCTCCCCTGGAGCGGCGACACCCCGCCGTTCGGCTTCAGCCCCGAGGGCAGCCGGACGCGGACGTGGCTCCCGCAGCCCGAGGCGTGGAAGGCGCTGACCGTGGCGGCCGAGGACGGGGACCCGTCCTCGATGCTGGAGCTCTACCGCGAGGCGCTGCGCATCCGCCGCGCGGAGCCCGCGCTCGGCGACGGGACCCTCGCCTGGGACAGCGCACCCGACGACGAGGTGCTCTCCTTCCGCCGCGACCCCGGCTTCCGCTGCGTCGTCAACCTCTCCGCCGAGCCGGCCGCGCTCCCTGACCACCGAGCTGTCCTCGTGGCGAGCGGCCCGCTGCAGGACGGCCGCCTGCCGTCCGACACGGCGGTGTGGCTGACGGACTGACGCGCTCACCTACGGGGCCGGGCCGGGAGAATACTGCCCTACGGCCGCCCGGCCCCGTACGGTGGCGCCGAGGTGTTCCGTCCGCGGTTCAGGCCGCCGCGCCGTACGCCGCCGCGACGGCGGTGTCGACGCGTGCGTGGACGACCAGCCGGGGCCCGTCGGCCCCGGCGCTCGCCTCCAGCAGCCGCCGGGCGGGTGCGCTGTCCGTCGCGACGGACATGAGGACGCCCAGGTGATGGCACATGCCGTGCGCGCGGACCACCGCGCTCACGGCGGCGTCCGTGGCCCGCCCGTCGAGGGCGATCACCACCGGGTACGGCCGGTAGGTGTGCACCAGATCGCTGATGGCCTGCGCCGGTTCCGCTCGCTCGCCCGTGTCCGGACCGGAGCGCACCGTGATCACCAAGACGCCGCGCTCAAGAGTGTGGGACAGCAACACGACCTCCCCCTTCCGCCCCGCCATCGCTGTGACCGGACGGCCGAGTGCCCAGCTCCGGCATGCCCATGCCCCGAACACCGCCGGTGCCCGAGGGAACGGCTCCGGCCCAGGCCCGTCATCGCGGGGACGGCGGCCGTCAAAGATCCGTCAAGGACGGACGGGGCGACGTAAGGGAGGCGTCAACGGCGCCGGAACCCGGCCGGCGAGGCGGTTTGCTGCAGGTGTCCGTTCGATCCGAACCACACCTAGGAGTTCGCGGTGGCCGACCTGGCCTTCGTTCTCACCACGGTCGCGGTGTTCGCGCTGGTGGCTCTCGTCGCCAAGGGGGTGACGAAGCTGTGACCGCCGAGCACATCGCCGGCCTTGTCGTGGCCGTCGCCCTCCTGGGCTACCTCGTCCTCGCCCTGATCTTTCCCGAGAGGTTCTGAGAAGCCTCATGAGCCCCGTCCTCGCCGGCGTGCTCCAACTGCTCGCCCTGACAGCGGCACTTGCCCTCGCCTACGTCCCCCTCGGCAACCACATGGCGCGCGTCTTCTCCTCCGCCGGGCACCTGCGGGTCGAGAGGGGGATCTACCGATGCATCGGTGCCGACCCGGACGCCGAGATGCGCTGGCCCGCGTACCTGCGCGGGGTGCTGGCCTTCTCCGCGGCCGGTGTCCTCTTCCTCTACGTCCTGCAGCGGGTACAGGGACACCTGCCCGGGTCCCTCGGCTTCCGGGCCATCGATCCGGACCAGGCCTTCAACACCGCCGCGTCCTTCGTCACGAACACCAACTGGCAGTCGTACTACGGCGAACAGGCCATGGGACACGTCGTCCAGACCGCCGGCCTCGCGGTGCAGAACTTCGTCTCCGCCGCCGTCGGCATCGCGGTCGCCGTCGCCCTGGTGCGCGGATTCGCCCGGTCCCGCACCGGTGGGCTCGGCAACTTCTGGGCGGACCTGGTGCGCGGTGTCGTCCGCATCCTGCTGCCGGGCGCGGTGGTCGCCGCGATCGTGCTCGTGGCGTCCGGCGTGCTCCAGAACTTCTCCGGCATCCACGAGGTCGGCCTGTTCACGGGTGGCTCGCAGCAGTGGAACGGCGGTGCGGTGGCTTCGCAGGAGGCCATCAAGGAACTGGGGACGAACGGCGGCGGCTACTTCAACGCCAACTCCGCCCACCCCTTCGAGAACCCCACTCCGTTCACCAACCTCTTCGAGATCTTCCTGATGCTGGTGATCCCGGTGTCCCTGACCCGCACCTTCGGTGTCATGGTCGGTTCGGTCCGGCAGGGGTACGCCGTCCTCGCGGCGATGGCCACCATCTGGGCCGGCTTCGCCTCCCTGATGATGTGGACCGAGTTCCAGCACCACGGAGCTGCGTTCGACCTCGCGGGCGGCGCCATGGAGGGCAAGGAGACCCGCATCGGGGTCGGCGCCTCGTCCCTCTTCGCGGTGTCCACGACGCTGACCTCGACGGGGGCGGTGGACTCCTTCCACTCCTCCTTCACCGGGCTCGGCGGCGGCATCACCATGCTGGGCATGCAGCTCGGCGAGATCGCGCCCGGCGGCACCGGCTCGGGCCTGTACGGCATGCTCGTCATGGCGGTCATCGCCGTGTTCATCGCGGGACTCATGGTCGGCCGTACGCCCGAGTACCTGGGCAGGAAGATCGGCACCCGCGAGATCAAGTCCGCGGCCTGCTACCTCCTCGTCACCCCGGCGCTGGTGCTCGTGCTGACCGCTGCCGCGACGGCCCTGCCGACCCCCGGCAACTCGACGACCAACTCGGGCGCGCACGGCTTCTCCGAGATCCTCTACGCGTACACCTCGGCCGCCAACAACAACGGCTCGGCCTTCGCCGGTCTGAACGCGGACACGCAGTGGTTCAACACCACCATCGGGCTGGCCATGCTGCTCGGGCGGTTCCTGCCGATGGTGTTCGTCCTCGCCCTGGCCGGATCGCTCGCCGAGCAGCGGCCCGTACCGGCGACCGCGGGCACCCTGCGCACCGAGAAGCCGCTGTTCACCGGCCTCCTGGTCGGAGCCGTCCTCATCGTCACCGGCCTCACCTACTTCCCGGCCCTCGCCCTGGGCCCGCTGGCCGAGGGGCTGGCGTCATGACTACGCACACCGACACGACCACCGGCCAGAAGCAAGAGGACACGATGTCCACAGCGACCCGGGTGCGGGCACCCGGCGATGTCCCGACCGGCCGCCGGCACCAACAACGTGTCGGCGCGGGCCTGTTCGCACCCCGTCAGCTCCTCGGGGCACTGCCCGACGCCTTCCGCAAGCTCGACCCGCGCCTCATGGCCAAGTCCCCCGTGATGTTCGTGGTCCTCGTCGGATCGGTGCTGACCACGGTGTTCTCGTGCACGGACCCGGGGGACCTCTTCGGCTGGACGATCACCGCCTGGCTCTGGCTGACCGTGGTCTTCGCCAACCTGGCGGAGGCGGTCGCCGAGGGCCGCGGCAAGGCGCAGGCCGACACCCTGCGCAGGGCGAGGACCGACACCGTGGCCAGGCGGCTCGACGGCGCCACCGAGGAACGGGTCGCGGGCACCGACCTGCGCGTCGGGGACCTCGTCGTCTGCGAGGCGGGCGACGTCGTCCCCGGCGACGGCGACGTCGTCGACGGCGTGGCCTCGGTGGACGAGTCGGCGATCACGGGGGAGTCGGCGCCGGTCATCCGCGAGTCCGGCGGCGACCGCAGTGCCGTCACCGGCGGGACGAAGGTCCTGTCCGACCGGATCGTCGTGCGGATCACCACGAAACCGGGGGAGACCTTCATCGACCGGATGATCGGCCTCGTCGAGGGTGCGGCCCGGCAGAAGACACCCAACGAGACCGCCCTGAACATCCTGCTCGCCTCCCTCACCGTCGTCTTCCTGCTCGCCGTCGCGACCCTGCCGCCGTTCGCCGCCTACGCGGGCACGCACCTCACGATGGTCGTGCTGGTGGCGCTGCTGGTCTGCCTGATCCCCACCACCATCGGCGCGCTGCTGTCCGCGATCGGTATCGCCGGCATGGACCGGCTGGTCCAGCGCAACGTCCTCGCCATGTCGGGACGGGCGGTGGAGGCGGCCGGTGACGTCTCGACACTGCTGCTGGACAAGACGGGCACCATCACCCTGGGCAACCGCAGGGCGGCGGAGTTCGTGCCGGTGACCGGCACCACCGAGGCCGAGATCGCCGACGCCGCGCAGCTCTCCTCGCTGGCCGACGAGACACCCGAGGGGCGCTCCGTCGTCGTCCTCGCGAAGGAGAGGTACGGACTCCGGGAGCGCCGCCGGGGGGCACTGGCGGACGCCGAGTGGATCGCCTTCACCGCTCAGACCCGTATGTCGGGTGTGGACGTGGCCGGGCGCAAGGTCCGCAAGGGTGCGGCCGGTTCGGTCGTCGCCTGGGTCCGCGCACGCGGGGGAGAGGTGGCCGCGGACGTCGTGTCACTGGCCGGCACCATCGCCGAAGCAGGCGGCACACCCCTGCTCGTGGCCGTGGAGGACGAGGCCGGAGCCCGGGTCCTCGGCGTCATCCACCTCAAGGACGTCGTCAAGGAGGGCATGCGCGAACGGTTCGCCGAGTTGCGCCGGATGGGCATCAGAACCGTCATGATCACAGGGGACAATCCGCTGACGGCCAAGGCCATCGCGGACGAGGCGGGCGTCGACGACTTCCTCGCGGAGGCCACCCCCGAGGACAAGATGGCGCTCATCAGGCGGGAGCAGGCCGGCGGCAAGCTCGTCGCGATGACCGGGGACGGTACGAACGACGCGCCCGCACTCGCCCAGGCCGACGTCGGTGTCGCCATGAACACCGGTACCTCGGCCGCCAAGGAGGCCGGGAACATGGTGGACCTGGACTCCGACCCGACCAAGCTCATCGAGATCGTGGAGATCGGCAAGCAACTCCTCATCACCCGGGGAGCGTTGACGACGTTCTCCATAGCCAACGACGTGGCGAAGTACTTCGCGATCATCCCGGCCCTGTTCGCGGCGGTGTACCCGGGGCTGGACCGGCTCAACATCATGCGGCTGTCCTCGCCCGACTCCGCGATCCTGTCCGCGGTCGTCTTCAACGCGCTGATCATCATCGCGCTGGTGCCGCTCGCCCTGCGGGGTGTGCGCTACCGGCCGCTGAGCGCCGACCGGCTGCTGCGCCGCAACCTCGGCGTCTACGGCCTGGGCGGGCTGATCGCCCCGTTCCTCGGCATCAAACTCATCGACCTGCTCATCTCCCTCATCCCAGGAATCGGCTGATCGCCATGAACAACTCGGTAACCCGTTCCGCCCGGTTGCTCTGGGCCGGCCTGCGTGCCCTCCTGGTCCTCACGGTCGTGACGGGAGTCCTCTACCCGCTCGCCCTCACGGCCGTCGGCCAGGGACTGTTCCCCGGCCGGGCGAACGGCTCGGAGATCAAGGCGGACGGCAAGGTGGTCGGCTCCGCACTGATCGGCCAGTCCTACGACCTGCCGCTCAAGAAGGGGCAGGAGACACCCGAACCCGACCTGAGATGGTTCCAGGGCCGTCCCCGGAACGGGCTCGGCACCAACAGCGTGAACACGCAGTACCGGCTGATCCTGTCCGGAGCCACCAACAGGGCCGGTGACAACAAGGAACTCGTCGACTGGGTCACGGCCGCCAAGCGGGCGGTCGTCGAGGACAACTCGGTGAACGGCTACACGGTCGATCCCTCCGACGTGCCCGCGGACGCGGTGACGTCCTCCGGCTCGGGCCTGGACCCGGACATCTCTCCCGCGTACGCCGACCTCCAGGTGCACCGGGTCGCCGAGCGCAACGGCCTCCCGGTCGGCAGGGTGCGGCACCTCGTCGACGAGCACACCGAGGGCCGCACCCTGGGGTTCCTGGGAGAGCCGCGCGTCAACGTCCTCGAACTCAACATCGCGCTGAAGTCGCTGACGGCACAGAGGTGAGGTCAGCTCGCCGCCGCCGTCTCGGCGAGCTTCTGGAACTCGCCGAGGTCGTAGTTCGCGAGTGTCGAGTCCAGGTTGGTGAGGGCGCCGATGTGCTCCACGAAGCCCTTGGGGTCGTACTCGATCTGCAGGGTGACCCGGCTCGACGTGTCGCCGAGACGGTGGAAGGTGACGACCCCGGCGTGGTGGACGCCCTCCGTGGTCCGCCAGGCGATCCGGTCCTCGGGGATCACCTCGGTGAGTTCGGCGACGAAGTTCTTGTCGGCGCCCGGCAGCGAGAGCTGCCAGGCGAACCGCCGTTCGTCCAGCGGCTCCACCAGACGTACGTGGCTGAGGAAGGACGGCCACCTGGTCACGTCACTCCAGAGCGCCCAGGTGACGGCCACGGGGGCTTCGATGTCGACGGTTTCCACCAGGGAGGCGGACATGCGGCACCTCTTTCTCGGGCGGCCGGGACTTCGGCCCGACGGATCTGTAGGGCCCTGCTACCCGCACGCGGGGCCGTCACACGACGCACCCGTCCCCGCCGGGACGCCCGCGGCACCTACAGCGGTGGGTCGCTGAACAGTTCGAGCAGCCAGTGTGCGCTTTCCGCGGCGCCGTCGGTGTCGGCCGCGCCCGCGGCGACGGCCCCCGCCGCGGGGAACAGCCGGACCCAGGATCCGGCACGGCCGAGAGCGGCCAGCCGCCATGCCAGGCTCACGGCCCGCCGCAGGTCCGCAGTCGTTCGGCCCTCGCCCGTCCAGGGCTCCAGGTAGGCGTCCCGCAGCCGCGGCAGCACCCCCGGGCCGTACCGCTCGCAGGCACTCCGGGCGGCGACCGGAAGGCTGCAGAAGGGATGGGAGACGGCGGCATCGCCCCAGTCGAAGAACACGTACCGCCCCGGCGCCGGCCGGAACAGCTGCCCGTCGTGCAGGTCGGAGTGGTCGAGGGAGTCGGCGATCCCGACCGCCGCGAGCTCCGCACACCACTCCTCGACCCGCGGACGGAATCTCCGCAGTCTCGTCCGCTCGTCCGGACGCAGCGCCGCATTCGTCGCCACGAGCCGGTCGAGGACTTCGGGCAGGGCAGGGGTGCGCGCATTGGGCACACCCAGCCGAAGGATCTCCTGCGTGCGACCGACGAGCGCGCGCTGCAGGGCCGCGTACTGGAGCAGGAACTCCTCCCAGGCGCGCGGACCGACCGCCTCCCGGGCGACCAGGTCGCGGAACAGCTCACCGCCGTCGGGCAGCAGCGACCAGCCCCGCTCCGCGTCGACGGCGAGTGGCTCCAGCACGTGCTCCGGCATCCAGCGGGCCAACGCCGCCGTCAGCGCCCCCTCGAAGGCGGTCTCCGGCGGATTGGCCTTGAACCAGACGGCGCGCCGTCCGGCGACGGGGACGCGCATCAGAACGGACCACGGCCGCAGTCGCACGCGCGCGTGACCGTCGGTACCCAGACCGCGTGCCGCCAGTTCACCGGCCACCCAGTCCAGGGCCGCGCCGCGCCAGTCCCCCCGCTCCCAGGGGGTCACCGCGTCCTGGTACTGCCCGCGGTCCACGACCGCCGATGCCCCGATGCGCATCGCGCCATCCCAGCAGCAGGCAGGAAGGACCGCCACCCGATTTCGGTCCCCCTCCCACGGGCTGCGATGCAGACAGGACGGCGTCAGTCGGCGCGCCACATGAGGGACTTCGCCCCCTTGCCCTCTCCTTCGAACGAGACCATCGCCGGACGGTCGCCCTTCGGGAGCAGGTGAACCGTGCACAGGGCCAGCGTCGCCTTCGGTTCGAGGCGCGTGTTGGGGACGCTTCCGCGGCACTGCTCGATGCCCTCGCCCCTCGCCGAGGCGGAGAGGTCGACGAGCGTGAGCGGCCGTGCCTCGGTGCCGCCCGCGCTGCGCACGCCCACTCCCTCGTCCATGACGGGGAGGAGCTTCGCACGGCCGTCGTTCCGGTATTCCAGCGTCACGTAGTACGGCACGAGCTTCTTCTGCTCGGCGCCGAGGTCGTACGCGTCGAGGTCCTCGATGCTGCCGGCGCGCACGCTCTTCGGAGTGACCCGCAGCGGCACGTCGGTCGTGTCGCCGATGCCCTTCCAGGACGAGCCCGCCGCCTCGCCGGCGGGCAGCAGGGCGCCTCCGTCGTCGTCACCCCTGCCGTCGCCGACCTTCCACAGCAGGGTGCCGCCGGACTCGTCCGCGTAGGCGACCGTGGCCGGCTCGTGTCCCTCGGCGAGCATCACGAGCCGGCAGACCTTCGCCGTGGCGCCCGGTTCGAGAGCGGCGGGCCCGCCCCGGTCGCAGCCTTCGGGCAGCCGGGGACCGCTCGGTGGGGCAAGGGGGTTGGAGTTCCACAGGGAGATCGCCCTGCCGCGCACCCCGTCCGAGAGGGTGAGCGTGAAGTTCACCTCCGGCGTCGGCCGCCTCAGAACCGCCGAACCCCTGTTGGTGTAACTCACCGTCAGGTAGTACGGGACCATGCCCTCGACCTCGTCGTCCAGCCGGACGTGCGCCAGATCGGCCGCGGAGCCTCGGGCGAGCCGCGTCGGCGCGACCCTCAGCTGGTGTGCCTGGCCCCGCTGGGTCCAGGTGGCCTTCCGGGGCGTCGACTCGACCGTCAACGCCCGGGCGGTGGCGGCCTTCCCGGTCGCCTTGCCCGCGTCGTCGGTGTCCGCCGCGTGCCCGCCGCACGCCGCCGGCCCGGCCGCGAGCGCTCCTGCTGCCGCGACCCCGGCCATCCCCCTGCGCACCCGCATCCGCACCCGATACTCCCCGCTGCTCTTCATCCGTACGCGACTCGACCCGGGAAGCGTACGCAGAGGTGTCCTCGCGGCGGAGGCGGTCCCGGTCGGCGTCCCCGCGTTCGGGGTGCGGTTCGGGAGATCCGTTGTGGGCCGCCGGGCCCGGGTGCGAGGATGCCCGGCACCAGCACATCGCGAACCGGAGGGCCGATCGTGAGCGACGAGCAGCGGGAATCGCGGGCGGCCGCGGTGTTCGACGCGCTGGGGGCGGACTACGAGAAGGCGTTCGCCGGGTCGCAGCCCCACCGGCTGTCGTTGGAGCGCCTGCTCGCCCGGCTCCGCCCCGGCAGTCGTGTACTGGACGTGGGGTGCGGCACGGGACGGCCGACCGCCCTGACCCTCGCGGCGGCCGGCCACGACGTGCTGGGCGTCGACGTCTCACCGGTGATGGTGGAACTCGCCGCGCGCCAGGTGCCGGGGGCCGTCTTCGAGTGTGCCGACATCCGCGAAGTCCCCCTCGCGGACGCATCGTTCGATGCGGTCTGTGTGTACTTCTCGATGCTGCAGATGCCCCGTCCGGAGCAGTCCGCCCTCGTCCGGCAGCTGGCGCGGGCTCTGCGGCCGGGCGGCGACATCGTCCTCGCGACCGTGCCCGTGGACGTGGAGGACGTCGAAGCGGTCTTCATGGGGCAGGCCGTACGGGTGACCAGCTACGCGCCCCCGGCCTTCACCGCGATGGTGAAGGAGGCGGGCCTCGAAGTGCTGACGGAGGAGAGCCTGGTGTTCACCCCCGCCCACCCCGACGCCACCCCCGAACCGCACCTCTTCCTGCACTGCCGGCGCCCCGACGGGGCTTCGCCCGCCTGAGCGAGCGGAGCAGGCCGTACGGCCGCGTCGGGGTGTCATCCCTCGACGGCGGCCGGCACCCCGGGCTGCCACGGAGCGAGCGCCTCCAGCCGCTTGATCCTCCTGCGCACGGCGTACAGCGGAATCACTCCGAAGACCCCGAACGACATGTCGATGAGCGTCCACCAGAAGGGGATTCCGCGGATGGGGCCGCAGATCAGGGCGAGGGGGACGATCCCGGCGCAGGCGATCATGCCGAACTCGACGACCCATATGTTGCGCACCGGGTCGCGGTAGGGGCCGTAGAAGGCGACCGCGATGACGAGGTGGGCGAAGGCCAGCCAGTCGGTGCCGTACAGGATGAAGGGGTACCGGGCGTCGGTGGCGTCGAGCCCCTCGCGTACCCGGGTGATCCAGTCCATCAGGCCGGGAAGGTGTCGGGGAACGGAAAGCGCCCGCAACAGGTCCTCCGTCCAGCGCAGTTCGTGCACGAGGGGGAAGGCCGTGGCACCGCTCAGCACCAGGCAGACGACGAAGACGACCAACCATGCGCGGATGCCCTTGAGCAGGGCGGCTCTGTCGCTCATGACAGGACAGTACGCCTTGACTTGAACGTGTTCAAAACCGCCCCGCGCTCAATCCGCGTGACCTTGGTGACAGTGAGCCGCGGGCCCTGCCGGATGCGCCCCCCGGTAGGCCGCCGGGGGCCGCTACGACGGTACGGCGGCACCCTCCGGCGAGCCGTCGGCGTCCGACTCCCGCGACGGGTCGGTGAGTTGCTCGCGCACGTAGTTCCACACCACGGCGATCAGGGCGGCGACCGGCACCGCGAGCAGGCTGCCGACGATGCCGGCCAGGCTGCCACCCAGGGTGACCGCCAGCAGGACCACAGCCGCATGCAGGCCCAACCCGCGGCTCTGGATGATGGGTTGGAACACATTGCCTTCGAGCTGCTGCACCACGACGATGATCGCCAGCACGATCAGTGCGTCGGTCAGGCCGTTCGACACCAGGGCGATGAGGACCGCCACGAAACCGGCGAACAGCGCGCCCACGATCGGTACGAACGCGGACACGAAGGTGAGCACCGCCAGCGGAAGGACCAGCGGGACACCCAGCACCCACAGACCTATGCCGATGAACACCGCGTCGAGCAGGCCGACGAGCGCCTGGGAGCGTACGAACGCTCCGAGAGTGTCCCATCCACGGGCGGCCACGGTCGGGATGTCGGTGGCGAGGCGGCCGGGCAACTGACGGGTGAGCCAGGGCAGGAACCGCGGGCCGTCCTTGAGGAAGAAGAACATCAGGAAGAGTGCCAGGACGGCCGTGACGACGCCGTTCACCACGGTGCTGACGCCGGTGAAGACGGCGGTGACCATGCTGCCCGCGCTGTTGCGGATGCGCTCGACCGCTGCGTCGGAAGCCCCGGTGATCTGGTCCTCGCCGATGTTCAGCGGTGGACCTGCGGCCCACTCGCGCAGCTTCTGGATGCCGTCGACGACCCCGTCGGTCAGCTCGCCGGACTGGGACGCCACCGGCACCGCGATCAGCGCCACGGTACCCGCCGCGACCAGGAGGAACAGCACGGTCACGACTGACGCGGCCAGGGCCGGCGGCCAGCCGCGGTTGCGCAGGTATCGCGTCAGCGGCCAGGTCAGGGTCGTGATGAAGAGGCCGACTATGAGTGGCCAGACGACTGACCACATGCGCCCGAGCACCCAGAGGACCGTCGCGGCCATCACCAGAACCAGCAGCAACTCGACCGAGACACGCGCCGATGTGCGGAGTGCGGCCCGTGTCTTCGTGGAACTCAATGTGGCAGACATGGGGGTCACCTTATGGGTACCTCCGTCTGCCGCCGCCGATGCGTCCCCAGCGGCCTCTCCCGCCCCTGCGGGCCGACCCGCCGTCGGCCGAGTGCGGCGCGAGCGCAGCGGCAGCCTTGGGCGACCTGCCGCGACAGACGGGTGCACCGCCTCGGCGTCGGGGGTGCCGCACGCGGCACCCCCGGGCCGCCGCGACATCATGCGTCGGTCCGGTGCCGGTCATGCGTCGAAGGCGCCACTGCAGCGCGCGTCGCCGACAGGAACGCAGCCCCGAAAGCAGCGCGCCCCCCGTCGGCCGCGGAGGACCGACAGGGGGCGTCGTACGCGAGTCCGGAGGCTCGGACCCGGAGGTCCGGCACTCGGAGATCGAGTCCGCGCGGTCCGCCGACGAGGCGAAGGACCGGTCGGGGACTCAGACCGTCCCGGACTTGGCGATCTTGATGGTCGTGTTGGGGGTGCCGCTGGAGGAGCCGTGGCTCTCGATCTTCTTGACGAGGTCGAAGCCCTCGACGACCTCGCCGAACACGACGTGCTTGCCGTCGAGCCAGTCCGTGACGATCGTGGTGATGAAGAACTGCGAGCCGTTGGTGTTCCGGCCCGCGTTGGCCATGCTCAGCAGGCCCGGCTTGGTGTGCTTGAGCTTGAAGTTCTCGTCGTTGAACGTCTTGCCGTAGATGCTCTTGCCGCCGGTCCCGTCACCCCGGGTGAAGTCACCTCCCTGGAGCATGAACTGCGGAATGATGCGGTGGAACTGCGATCCCTCGTAGCCGAAGCCGTGCGCGCCGGTGGCCAGCTCCCTGAAGTTGCGGGCGGTCTCGGGTACGACGTCGTCGTACAGCTTGAACACGATGCGCCCGGCCGGCTCGTTGCCGATCTCGATGTCGAAGTACACGTTCTCAGTGGTCATACCCACCATGATCACACCATCGGGGCGTGGAACCGACCGATTCCCGGCAGCTGTCACGCTCCTCTCACTCTTTTCCGGGGGATCACGGACCGGACGCGGTGCCCCTGGGGGCCGGGGGGCAGGCCGGACACAAGGGGCGGGAGTGCGCCGCTGGCGGGCTGCGGAAGGAGGTGCGAGAGTCGAAAAGGACTGTCCTTGTACCGCGAGCGCAGGCGGGTGCCCCATGCCGCGACCACCAGCACCTCTGTTCGTCATGGACGAGCAAGGGCGGGTGCTGCGCTGGAGCGACTGGGCCCGGGCCCTGTTCGGCAGGTCGGCGGCGGACATGGTGGGCACGGCCGCCCTGGACGTGCTGTCCGCCGAACCCCCGGCGGCCGCGGAGCACGCGGCCCTCTCGAAGGTGACCGACCTGCTGGCACATGCGGCCCCCTCCGACGTCGGCTGGTACCTCGGGCGGGTTCCCGGAGGCTCCGGCGCCCCGGAGTGGGGGGTGTGGCCCGTGGGGGCGGCGGAGCCGGTCGGGCTGGACGACGCCGTGCTCGACGCCGTCTTCACGCAGTCGGCGGTGGGCCTGCACGTCCTCGACACGGACCTGCGGGTCGTCCGCGTGAACACCGTGGCCATCGGCATGCAGGGCATGCCGGAGGAACAGATCATCGGGCTCACGGCGAGCGAGGCGTACGCGGCGCTGAGTGACGACGCCGTCGACGGCTTCCTCCGCGATGTCCTGGAGACAGGGCGCCCGCGACGCGACGTGCTCGTGCGCGCGCACCCGCGTGCCGACCCGGGCCGGGAGCACGTCTTCTCCACCTCGGCGTTCCGGCTCCAGGACGGCACGGGCCGCCCCCTGGGGGTGGTGGCGACCGCGGTGGACGTCACCGAACGCGAGCGGGCCCGGGCACGCCTGCGCCTCCTGCACACCGCCCACGAGAAGATCGGCCGCAGCCTGGACGTGCTGCACACCGCGCAGGAACTGGTCGACACGACCGTGCCCGAATTCGCCGGCGGGGTGCTGGTGGCCCTCACCGACTCCGTACTGCAGGGTAAAGCCCCCGAGATGCTGCCGAGCGAGGTATCTCCGCTGCTGCGCTGTGCGGCCGTCGCGGGCGCGGGCGTCCACTGGCAGCCGCCGGAGCCCGGGGCCATCCTGCTCCCCGGCCTCTTCGGCGCGGTGCTCCCCACCGAGGCGGCCCTGCTGCCTCTGGTGCCCACGACGGCGGGGACGAGCACCGGCGATACGGCCGGGCACCCGGCGTCGAGGACCGGCGAGCCGACCGGGCACCCGGCGTCGAGCAGCGGCGGGCCGACCGGGCACCGGGCCCTGGTCGCTCCGCTCGCCGCGCGCGGCAGGATCTTCGGCGTGGTCGCCTTCCACCGGCCCACCGGCGATCCGTTCGACCCGGACGACCTCGCCCTCGCCGACGGCATCGCCTCCCGGACGGCCACCTGCCTGGAGAACGCGCTGCGCTTCACCCGCGAACACGTCGTCATGACGGCGCTGCAAGGAGGGCCGCGGCGGCAGGAGGCGGCGACCCAGCGGGCCGTCGAGGTGGCCGGGGGAGGGGAGGGCGCCGGTGGCGCCGGAGCGTGGTCCGACGTGATCCCGCTGTCCGGAGCCCGCGTCGCCCTGGTGGTGGGACAGGTGAAGCAGCCCGGCATCAGTGCCGTGGCGACGATGAGCCAGCTCCGGACCGCCGTGCACAGCCTGGCCACCCTCGATCTCGAACCGCACGAACTGCTCGCGAGGCTGCATGCCACCACGCTCCGGCTGGCCGAGGAGCAGGGCGATCCGGCGGGTGCGGGCGCGCCGACCGCCGGCTGCCTGTTCGCCGTCCACGATCCGGTCACGGGACGGCTCGACGTCGCCCGTGCGGGGTCGTCCCTGTTCTGCGTCGTCCGCCCGGACGGATCGGTCGATCCCGCTCCGCTCCCGCCGGGCCCCCTCCTCGGTGCCGACGGGCCTCCGTTCCCGTGCGCCTCGGAGGTGCTTCCCGAGGGCAGCAGCCTGTGCCTGGCCTCCCAGCCTGTCTCCGCACCGGCCGGAATGCCCACCGAACGACTGGTGGAGGCACTGGCCCACCCCGAGCGCAGCCCCTGGCACATGGCCGACGAGGTGCGGCACCTCATCGCTCACGACGCGGTGCTCCTCGTGGCGCGGACGCGCCGCCTCCCGAAGGAGGAGATGGCCGAGTGGAGCGTCCCGGCCGAACCCGAGGCGGTGTCGGAGACCCGTCGGGACGTGGAACGGAGGCTGGAGGAGTGGGGCCTGGACGTCGACCCGTTCGCCGTGCAGCTGGTCGTCAGCGAACTCGTCACCAACGCCATCCGCTACGGCGCCGCGCCCATCACCCTCCGGTTGCTCAGGGGCGAGGGCTCCCTCACCTGCGAGGTGAGCGACGCCGCGATGAACGCCCCCTACCTGCGCCACGCGAAGGCACACGACGAGGGCGGGCGCGGGCTGCACATCTGCGCGACCGTCACGGACGGCTGGGGCGTGCGGTACTCCGAGACGGACAAGACGGTCTGGACGGAGATCGCCCTGGGCGGGACCCAGCAGCTGTCGTGACCCGCCCGCGCGGGTGACGCGACCGGTCCCGCCCGCGCACCGTGCTGCGGAGAACGTCGGCCGGCCGCGACCTGTGCTGCGGCCGACGGCGCCTGTCCGCGTGACGCCGGCGGCCGACGGGCGTGGAGCGCGGCCGCTCCGGCAGGGTACGGGCCGGGTGGAAACCGCGTGCCGGGGAAGAAGGGTCCGGCCGGTGCACCGGGGCGATGGGCCGCCCCGGTGGGAGAGGGCCGCCCGCCAGGTCGCATACTCGGTGATCGTCCGCTCGTGCCGACACGACGACAACCGATGCGCCGGGCGGCGGCAAGTGAGAGGAACGATGGGGGACATGAAGCCAGCGAACGACCCGGTGATGCCGGAAGAGGTCGAGAGCCCGGCGCCGCGGACGCAGCCGAGCGGCAGGCTGGCGCAGTGGATGCTGCGCCACCGCGTGCAGCCGGTGGGACCCGCGGCCGGCGAGGGACACACCCACCCGCAGTCCTGGTGGAAGGTCATGTGCCTGACGGGTGTCGACTACTTCTCCAGCCTCGCCTACGTCCCGGCGATCGCCGCGCTCGCCGCCGGCGCCGTGTCTCCGCTCGCGACGCTGCTGATCGTGGCCCTCACACTCGTGGGCATGCTGCCGATGTACCGGCGTGTCGCCCGGGAGAGTCCGCACGGCGCCGGGTCCGTGGCAATGCTCGAGGACCTGCTGCCCTTCTGGTGGGGCAAGCTGTTCGTGCTGGTCCTGCTCGGCTTCGTGGCCACCTCGTGGATCATCACGATCACCCTCTCCACGGCGGACGCGTCCGTCCACGTCGTGGAGAACCCGTTCTTCCCAGAGGCCCTGCACGGCCACGAGGTCGGCCTGACCGTGATCCTGCTGCTCCTCCTGGGCGGCGTGTTCCTCCTCGGGTTCAGCGAAGCGGTCAAGGTGGCCATTCCGCTCGTCGGTGTCTTCCTGGCACTCAACGCCGTGGTCATCGCCGTCGGCCTGGTGGACGTCTTCACCACCAAGGGCGCGTTCTCGGCGTGGACCGACGCGCTCGGCGACCTGGGAGGCGGCTTCGGCGGGCTTGTGGAACCCGCACTGCTGGCCTTTCCGCTCCTGGTGCTCGGCCTGTCCGGATTCGAGACCGGGGTGAGCATGATGCCCCTGGTGTCCGCGAAGGGCAGCACCCCCGAGGAGCAACTGCAGTCCCGCATCCGCAACACCAGGCGCCTGCTGACCACCGCCGCCCTCGTCATGAGCGTCTACCTGCTGGCCGCGAGTTTCGTGACGACCGTCCTCATCCCGCACAAGGAGTTCGAGTCCGGCGGCGGGGCCAACGGCCGCGCGCTCGCCTGGCTGGCGCACGAGAAGGTGGGTGAGGCGTTCGGCACCGCCTACGACATCAGCACCATCCTGATCCTGTGGTTCGCCGGCGCGTCCGCGATGGCCGGCCTGATCAACATCGTGCCCCGGTACCTGCCCGACTACGGGATGGCCCCGGAGTGGGGCCGCGCCGTCCGCCCCGTCGTGATCGTCTACACCGTGCTCTGCGTCGCCATCACCATCGCGTTCGACGCCGACGTCGACGCGCAGGCCGGTGCCTACGCGACCGGCATCCTGGCCATGATGGTCTCCGGCGCGTTCGCGGTCACGGTCTCGGTCGTCCGCAGCCGCCGACGGGTCCACGCCACAGGCTTCGCACTGCTCACCGCGGTGCTCTTCTACGCCCTGGTGGCCAACATCGTCGACAAGCCCGACGGCATCGCCATCTCCGGCATGTTCATCGCCGGCATCATCGCCGTGTCGCTGATCTCCCGGGTCTCGCGCACCACGGAACTGCGGGCCGACCGCATCGTGTTCGACGCGGAGGCCCGCCGGTTCATCGCGGACACCCTCGCCCACGACAACTCGATCAACATCATCGCCAACCGCCGAGAGGCAGGCGACAGCGCCGAATACGCCCACAAGGAATGGGAGCAGCGCGGCACCAACCCGGTGCCCGGCCCCGCCGACGTGCTGTTCCTGGAGATCGACGTCGTCGACCCGTCCGACTTCAGCGAGACCCTCTCCGTGCGGGGCGTCGAGGTCGACGGCTACCGGGTCCTGCGCGCCGAGGCCCCGGCCGCGCCGAACGCCATCGCCGCGATCCTGCTCGCCCTGCGCAACGCCACGGGCGTCCAGCCGCACTGCTACTTCTCCTGGGCCGAGGGAAGTCCTCTGGTCCACATGGTCCGTTACTTCCTGCTCGGCCGCGGCGACACCGCTCCCGTCACCCGCGAGATCATCCGCAGCAACGAGCCCGACCCGGACCGTCGCCCCGGCATCCACGTGGGCGGCTGACCCGCGCCCCCTCAGAGGCGGAGGGGCAGCCCGAACCGCCGTACGAGCGCGGGGTCGTGGAACGCCGTGCCGGCGGCGACGGCCGGGCCCCGCAGCGAGCGGACCTGGACGGCGTCCGCGTCGCCGTCGCGGTGGACGGCGAAGCCGGGCTGTCCATGGGCACGCAGGGGGAGCAACCGGATGCCTTCGGGGCGCGGCGACGCCCCGCCGGCTGCCGGGCTGCACCTGCCGGCCTGGACCGCGGCGGTGACGGTCGTGGCGCCCGTGGCGGGCAGGCTGACGAACCGGGCCGGCGCCGCGCGACAGCGGTGGCGGCGCTGGCCATTCCGGGGCGCCGGACCCCGCCCCCGCGTCCACCGAGCGTCCTGATCGCCGACGCTCGCACCGAGACGCTGACGACGTCACGGGTACGTCGGCAGCCTGCCCGGTTGCGGAGCCCGTCGACGGCATGGAAGCGTTGATCATTGCTGTGTGAAGGCGGTGCCGGGCGAGGGTATCCGGGAAAGAGTGGAGTGGTGGGGCCCTCGGACCATGGCCCGGGGGCCGCCCAGCGCTCGGAGTGTGGAGGGGCGGGACGACACCCGGCCCGTGCACCGTTGGTGGGAACAGAGGAGTGTCGGTGAGCGGACAGCGTCGGGACCGCGATTGGACGGCGATGACGCCGGGAGACTTCGACCGGGACGCTCCGCTGCGGCTCAGCGTCGGTACGGGACCCACCGCCGTACCGGCCGAACCGGACGAGTACGGCACCGAGCCCCTGTTCGGCAAGGAGCCACCCGCCCGTCCTCCGGCCCCTCGTGCCCGGCGCCGGACCGCGCCCGCCGAGCAGGAACACCTCTTCTGACCGGCGGGCCGCGAGCCGCCGCGCACCTCGGGAGGCGACGACGCGCGGCCCCTGACGGGACCCGGTGCGTTCAGACGTCGAGTGCCGGACGGAGAGCGGGATAGCAGGGGATGACGGCGTCGAGCCCGACGATGCGCATCACCCGCAGGACCTGCTCCCGGGGAGCGGCCAGACGAAGCCAGCCGCCGGCGTCCACCGAGGCCCGATGAGCGGCGATCAGGACGTTGATTCCGGTGGAGTCCATGAAGGTCACACCGCTGAGGTCGACCACGGTCCGCGGGGCCGGGACGACGCCGCCCGGGAGCAGCGCCCGCCGGAGGTGCTCGCGGATGCTGTGGTCGATCTCGCCGCGCAGTACGACGACCCGGACCTCGTCGGCGGCTCCGGTGCCGATCGACAACGGCTCGGGACGCGCTGGTTCGTGAGCGTCTGCCACTGGTTCCTCTGCTGCGCTCGCCGGTAGGTCTCGTCAGCGACGACACACGTGGAGAGCCTGCCCCGCCCGCACGGGGAAATGCACCCGCGCGGACCGGACCGGGAGCCCGGACATGCATGGGCCGTCGAGAGCGGGGTAGGCGCGCGCGTGAACGGGGGAACGAAGGTGGACCTGGTGGAGTCAGTTTCCGGTGGTGAGGAAGGCGGCGACGGGGTGCCGACTTCCGATCCGATGAAGACCGTCGTCGCGCTGGAAGGGGACGGTGCCTGCATCGCCGAGGCCCGGCATTTCGCGGCCGGGTTCCTCACGCGCGTCCAGACCGAGCAGGCCCTCGCGGTGTCCGCGCGCGCGATGGACCTGACCCAGCTGGTGGTCAGCGAGCTGGTGACCAACGCCCGCAAGTACGCCCCCGGCCCCGTGCTGCTGGAGCTGCGCATCGACGGGGCCGCGGTCGAGGTGACCGTGTGGGACAGCGATCCGGTGCTGCCGGTGGCCCGGGACGCCGACCCCAGCCGCATCGGGCAGCACGGCCTGGAGATCGTCATGGCCATCACCCAGGGCTTCCGGATCGAACGGGAACCGGTCGGCAAGAGGATCACCGCTCGCCTGGCCCTGACCGACGACACCGACGGCGAGGCCGGGGGACGCCGGCGCTGACCGTTCCGCCCGTTTCCGGGCGGCCCAACACCGCGCCGTTTTCGGACACGCGTCGGCCCTCCCGTGGGGAGGGCGCGGGAGGGACGGCGCAGCCTGTCCGTACCGTTGCACACGGACGCGACCAGCGGTTTCCACCGTGGAGCGGGAGGATCACCGCGGGCTCAGCATCGCATTCGATCCGGTCGTACAACAGGGTTGTGACCGAAACCCGTCGGTGGAAAACGCATGGCTCGCGCCCGGCCGAGCGGACGCCCGGGATCCGCCGTCTCGGCGGACCCGGGTACGTCGTACGAGACCTGCCGCGTCGGCCTCACGGACGGCGGACGCCGGAGCACCGTCAGGTCCGGCTCCGGCGGCCGACCAGGCGGGTCCGAAGCCGCTGCAGCGGCGGCATGAGGCCGTAGATGACGATCGGGACCGCGATGGTCGCCAGCACCAGGGTGCGCAGGACCAGCGGCGCACCGTCGAGCAGGCCGAGGCCGCGCAGCAGCAGTTGCAGCACGGTGAGCGTGGGGAAGACCGCCAGCCAGATCATCAGCGCCATGTGATGCCGGGGCGGGGGGCCGACGTGCAGGGCCGGACGGGTGGTGGAGTGCTCGGTCATGTCGGGATGATCCTCAGGTCTGGGCGGCGTGGAAGACGCGTACGGTGGAGTCGCGGAGACGTGGCGGCGGGGTGCGGCGTCACAGGCCGTGCCGGCGGTCGCCGAGGACGGCAGCGGTGACCTGCTGCTCCATCTCCGCGGAGAACGCCGGGTGTTCGATGGCCTGATCCGCGTCCGGCACGCCAGAGGGGCGGCGGGGGGCGGCCGCGCGCGCGATCGGCGCGGCGGCCACGGCCCCTCGGACCGCCGGACCTCCCTGGTCGTGCGTGGTGGAGACGGCGCCGCGGTCGCGATTCCGTGCGGCATCCTCTTCGGCCGCTGTGGAGTGGGAGCCGTTCTGATTTCCTGTCATGCCGCCCAGGCTGTGTTCAGGACGCCCCCGCGGGCCACTTTTGTTGCCGTTTCCGGAAAGAGCCGACGGCGGCTACCGCTTCTGAGCGCGGTATCGCCTCATGAGCGCGGTGATCCGGTCGCGGTCCGCCCGGCCGTTGAGTTCGGTCAGGAGATCGTCGGGGCAGAGCTCGTAGAAGTCGCCCCACCACCGGCGCCCCCGGTTGTCCCAGATCCGGTAGCCGCCGGGCACGCCCCGTGCGACGTAACGCCTTCTGCTCATCGTCCCCCGACTCCGGCCCGGCACGCCCGTGCGTTCCGGCGCCCCCGCACCCTCGTCCGCGCGGGACGACCCTACGCAGGCCGACGCGGCTCGGCGAGCGGATAAATGAGGCCGGCACCGCATCACCTCGGACCGCCGGCCTCGGCCCCACCCGTTCGGCAGCCGAGAACGATCTCGCCGTTACCGCACGCTCCACCTCGTCGTTCTTGTAGCGCGTCAACCGACCCACAGGGCGTCCTCCTCTCCCGATCCGGGCAGGGGGACGCTCCTCGACTCGCGGAACAGGGGTGCATTGCAGGTGAGCGGGTGGGTCACCGTAGGTCTCGGAGTCGCGGCGTTGTGCCCGCTGCCCGGCATGTCGGCCACCGCCGCCGGGGTTCACATCGACGGCACCGCCGAGCACATCGTCGTGTGTGCTCCGGGGGCGTGGGTCGAGATCGGCGGAGCACCCGCTCCATCGGAGACGCCCTCGGCTCCTCCCTCCCCGGCTCCTTCTTCCTCGACCCCTTCTTCTCCGGCTCCCGCCCCCTCGGCGCCCGGGCCCGAGCCATCGCGGGACCATGGCGGCCCGCCCGAGCCCCCGGCGGCACCGATGCTCCGCAGCGCGGCACCGCCTGCGACGCCCGGTGACGCCATCGAGCCGGCGGCGCCCGCGACGACTCCCGAGCCACCGTCGGTCCACCGCGTACGGCCCGCCAGGCCCGCCCCGCCGGCCGTGGCGGCCTTCCACTGGGTGCCGCGCCGCCACTACACCGGCGGTCCGGCGCGGCCCGCGCCCGTCGGAATGTCGACGGTCATGAGGACGTCCGTCGTCACCACACCGGCCATCCTGGCCGCCGCCGCGCTGCGGCCCAACTCCCGTAGGCGCAGCCGCGGCTGACCGAAGCCCACCCCTCCCACCCACCCGTAGTCCTGGAGTTCTCCCGTGCCGGAATGGATGATCTACACCCTGGCCTCCGTCTTGGTCTGTGCCCTGGTCGTCGCGGTCACCGTGATGCGCCATCGCCGCCTCGCCGACGAGGACACCACGCAGACACCCGACGTACTGGAGTACATGGTGATGATGGTGGGTGTCGTCTACGCCATCGTCCTGGGCCTCGCCATCGCCGGCGTCTGGGAGGCCCGCAGCGCCGCGGAGGACACGGTCCAGCGCGAGGCCCAGGCCCTCTACGAGATCAACCAGCGGCTCGACGTCTATCCCGCCGCCTTCCGCACCCAGGTGCGCGAACACATCGACACGTACGCCCGGCACGCCGTCACGGCCGAGTGGCCGGCGATCCAGAACGACGAGGAACCCGGAGCCGAAGGTGCCCGGCTGATGGGGCGCATCCGCACCGACATCGCCCGCCACGCCCCGGCCGACGAACTCCAAGCGCAGGCCTATCAGCCGCTGTTGGACCAGGTGGCCGCCGCGGACGACGCCCGGCACCAGCGTCTGGACAGTGCGGGCACGACCCTCCCGGGGGTGGTGTGGTTCGGCCTCATCGCGGGCGGAGCCGTCACCCTGGGCCTCCTCTACACCCTCCAGATCCGCCACTCGCCACGTGAGATCCTGCTGGCCACCACCTTCAGCGCGCTGGTGGTCCTCCTGCTCTTCATGGTGTGGAGTTTCGACGCTCCCTTCGGCCACGACGGGGCGGACTCAGCACAGCCGCTGCGGGAGCTGTACGCCACCAGCGCCTGAGTCCGCCCGGGTCGCACCCCGCGTCGGTCGTCAGGCGGAGAGCAGACTCCGCAGGTCGGCGATGCGGTAGCCGCGGGCTTGCACGGCATCGATGATCCGGGGAAGTGCCTGCACGTCGAGGGCGGTTGCGCCCCCGTCCGACGTACCGACGTGCATCTGGACGATCTCTCCCGGTGAGAGACCGTCCAGGACTCGGTCCACGACCTTCTGCACCGTCATGCCGCGCGCCGTACCGAGATAGCCGTTGGTGTCGACGCTGAACTCGATGTCCGCGAAGCCCAGCGCGTTGACGTCTGCGATCCCCCGCGGGGTGGTGGCGCCGTACGGGAAGCGGAAGAACGGCAGCGGGGCCGCTCCGCTCGCCCGGCGGATCGCCCGGTCCGCGCGCAGGACCTCCTCCCGCGCCGCCGCCGGGGTGAGTCCGTCGAACGGGGGATGGCTGTAGGAGTGGTTGCCCAGGCCGTGCTCGGCCGCCATCGCGCGGGCCGCGGCGGGGTGACGCTCGGCGAACCGCCCCGTCAGGAAGAAGGTGGCGGGCACCCCGCGCCGCCGCAGCTCGGCCAGGGCCCCGTCGATTCCCGTCTCGTCCCACGCCGCGTTGAAGGTCAGGGCGATCACCCGGCGGGTCGTGGGCATCCGCCGGACCTCCGATCCGAAGAGGCGTTCCAGCGGCCCCGGTTGAACCGCCGGTGGGACGGACACCGACGGCGTGGGCTCCGCCGACCCGGGCAGCGCGCGGCGGAGATGCGACGGAGTGCCCCTCCCCACGGCAGCCTGCGGTGACGACGGGACGCTCCCGCTCACCACCGGCCACGCCGTGGCCGTGGCCGGCCGAGGGAGTAGCGGGAGCGGAGCCAGGGCGGCGGCGGTGGCCAGGAGCAGGGGTGTCGCGCGGCGCACCAGGGTGCGCACAGGTGGGGGAGTCATGGCCGGTCAACGCGGGTGCGGGGGAGTGGTCACGACGAAGACCCAGATTTCCCGCTGGGTGGGCGATGGCCTGCTGGGTTCTGTCGGCACCTTCCCGTGTTCGCAGCATGGGTTGACCACGGCTCGTGCCGGTGGCGGGCGTTCACCTGACTCCGTGGCCCGCGGTACCACTACGGCCGCTTCATCTCGATCTCGACGAAGGCCAGCGGGGCTGTGCCGGCGTTGACGACCTCGTGTTCGCCGCCGGCAGGGCGGGCGTAGGACTGCCCCGCCCGCAGTTGCGAGCGGGTGACGGTGCCGTCAGGGGTGATCGCATCGGTCAGGCCGTCGGTGACGGGGACGACGACGTAGTCGTAAGCGTGCACATGAAGCCCTGTGCCCTGGCCGGGGTCGAAGTCCCAGCGGGTGACACGGACCTGCTCGTCCTCGTGCTGCACACTCGAGCGGGCCGTGGTCGTCATGGCGGTTCTTCTCTCCCTCGGCTGCTGCGCCGGTGTGCGGGCGGGTGGATGCAACGTCCCAGGTGGAAGCCTATCCCTTGACGGCGGAAGGGCGAGAGTGCGCCGCACCAGCCGCGCCGTGGACAAGCTGGCCGAAGGCTGGGGGTGTCCACGTGTCGACGGGCCGGCAGGGTTCACTCCGCTTGCGGGGCACCCACGGCGATAGGGCTCTTGAAGGCCCCGAGTGTGAGTGTGCCGGTGACGTCAGGGTGGGAGGCGAAGTGGATGTCCTGGCGCACGCGCACGATGCGGCCGTCCTCGTCGATCCAGACGTCGGCGTCTATTGCGGTGGCTCCGTTCAGGTTGCGACCGCTGGTCTTGTCGACTGATGCGATGTCTTCGGGGGTGAGGCGGGCCGACACGCGAATGGGTTCACCGCCTTGGTGCACGGATCCGCCGCGGAGTATGAGACGGGCGTATTGAGGAAGCCGGTCTACCGGGATGCCGCCCTTGGCCGCCGACGCGGGAAACTCCTGCCACACACCATGGGTGCCGGTAGCGCGCCGGTACACCTTTTTCCGGGTGATGACGACGTCTTCCCTGTACTGCTGGGTCTTGTCCGTTGTGCGCCCGGTCAAGGGCGCGTTGAGGTTGATCCGTCCGGCCATGTGTTGGAGGCGTGTGGCTCCGGAGCGTGTGACGGCGTCGAGGGCGGCTGAGTAGGGGGCGCTGTCGGCTGCCGCCAGCCGGTCCAGGACCACCCGTCGGTCGGCTTTCGGCTGCGCGGGCGAGCCTGAGTCGCAGGCGGAGAGCAGCAGTCCCGAGAGCGCCAGAACCACATTGGCCGTCCTGTGGTGGATCAAGGGTGCATCCTCGCTGTTCCCGGCCCGGAGTTTCTGGGCCGCGGGGTGGATAGTGCATCCATCTTGGCCTGCAGGCGGGAGGAGGCGGCAAGCGGGGACGTGGGAGCGCTCGAGTACACGCCGGACGGGTACGAAGTAGGACCGCAGCGTACGGGTACGGTGCTGCTGGGGCGGGGTGGCGCGTCACTGAGCCGACGTATGACCGGGCGCATCTGGCGCGCGTTGACGATGGGGATGGATTGGCAGTCCCGACGACAGCGGTCCGTGCGGTGAACGGAGCCACACGCGGCTCGTGCTGACCGCCGGCTGGGTCACGGATCCGTTGCCGTTCCCCGATGACGATGGGGAGAGCGGGCTCTGAGCTGGATCTGCGCGGTCAGCCAGGCCGTCGGTCTGCGTCCTCCCGGACGTGAATTCCCAGGTCACGCTCCGAACGAGTGACCGGCCGCGGGCGCCTGGGCGCCTTCACCGGTGGGCGGCCAGCACTGCCCCGAGGCCCTCCTGCAGGTCCTTGACGAAATAGTCGGGGACCTCCAGCGACGGAAAATGTCCCCCGACTTCGTGCGACCTCCATCGGACGATGTGTCGATACCGCTCCTGTGCCCAGGGGCGCGGACACTTCTCGATGTCGCGGGGATACATGCTGATCGCCGACGGGACGTCGACCCGGAGTTCGGGGTCCAGTGAGTTGTGGCTCTCGTAGTAGATGCGGGCCGACGAGGCGCCGGTTCGCGTCAGCCAGTACAGCGTGACGTCGTCGAGGATCCTGTCCCTGGACATCGTCTCGAACGGGCTGTCCACGGTGTCCGACCACTCGGAGAACTTGTCGAGGATCCAGGCCAGCAGTCCCACGGGTGAGTCGACGAGCGAGTAGCCGATGGTCTGCGGCCGGGTCGCCTGCTGCTTCGCGTACGCCGCGCGGTGAAGCCAGAAATCGCGGGTCTCATCGGCCCATTGGCGCTCGGTCGCCGTCAGGCCGTCCGTCGTCAAGCCGGGCGGCGCCTCGGCGAACAAGGTGTGGATGCCGAGAACGTGCGCCGGGAACCTGCCGGCGAGAACCGTGGTGATGTTTCCGCCCCAGTCGCCGCCGTGGGCCAGGAACGTGCCGTACCCGAGCCGTCCCATCAATTCCACCCAAGCGGCGGCGATCTTTTCGGTTCCCCATCCGGTGCCGGTCGGCTTGTCGCTGTAGCCAAAACCTGGCAGCGACGGGACCACGACGTGGAACGCCGGCGTTTCTGCATCTTTCGGATCCGCCAGCTCGTCCACTATGTCGACGAACTCGGCGATGCTGCCTGGCCAGCCGTGCGTGAGGATCAGGGGAGTGGCATCCGTGCGGGCGGATCGGCGGTGCAGAAAGTGGATTCCGAGATCATCGATGTTCGTACGGAACTGGCCGATGCGGTTGAGGCGTTCTTCGAACGGCCGCCAGTCGTATTCGGTGCGCCAGTAGTTCACGAGGTCGACGAGGTCGGCGAGAGGAACGCCCTGATCCCATCGGCGAGGACCGGGCGCGGCGCGATGGACGGTCTCGGCCTCCGGTAGCCGCGCGGCGGCGAGTCGGGCGCGCAGTTCTTCGAGGTCGGCGTCTGTCGCGTGGGCTTCGCATGCTTGCACGTCGTTGGGCGGGCGGGGCATGAGACCTCCTGGCCATCGCGGAACCGGCTCTGACGCATCGCGAACCGGCTAGGACGGTTCTACTATGCCTCCGTGTCCGCGTGCAACCGGCTAAGGTGGTTCCATGCCTGCTGGGATCCCTGACTTTCGCCTCGGCGCCGTGCTGGCGACCAGCTTCACGGGAACGCTGTCGGAGCGGCACGGCGACGCCGTGGAGCGCATTCCCACACCGCAGCGCCTCATCGACTGGCTGGCGGTGTACGGCCTCGCTGTGGACGCCTGCAGCTCCGCCCAGTTCGAACTCGCCCGGAAGCTGCGGGAGTCGATTCACGCTGCCGCGACGGCGGCCGCGATCCAGGAGCCTCTCCCGGCCGCTGCCGTGCACGTCATCAATGACTGCAGCGTCCAGGGGCGGGCCGCGGCGATCCTGACGCCCGAGGGCGGGCGGCGATGGCGGCTCGGCTCGACTTCCGGCGTGGAAGACGCCCTCGGCGTGATCGCCGCCGACGCGATCAGCATCATCGCGGGCGAACGGGACGGGAAACTGGCTCTGTGCGCATCGCCGACCTGCCGAGCCGCCTTCTTCGACACCAGTCGAAGTCGCAGCCGCAGGTGGTGCGACATGAACACGTGCGGGAATCGTGAGAAGAAGGCACGCTTCCATGCCAACCGGAGCAAGAGCCCCAGCTCAGCGGGCTGAGGCCACCTCGGTACGCCCAAGTGCGTTGTCGCGTGCGGACACCGACCTCGGCCTGGACCGGGCATCGTGAGAGCCTCGGGCAGTGACCGGGACAAGCAGTGCCGACGACCGTGACCTCCGGCGCGAGACCGAGCGCGTCGTCAACGAGATCGTCCAAGACCGCCGCACGTTGGATGCTGGTGCGGGCTGGTTCGCCGGCCTCGCGCCGACGCGCCGACAGGAGGTGCTGCAGGAAGTCGCCGGCTATGCGATGCAGGCGCGCATCACGGCCGCGGACGGCCGTGCCGGGGTGGCGCGGTCCGGGGTGAAGCCCACGGCCAATCCCTCGGTGATGATCTGCAGGGAACCGCCCCGCTACGGGTTCGCCGCTCTCCCCGCCGCCGAGCACGTCAACGCATTCCGTGTCATCGTCTCCGTGTTCGCCGTCGCCGACACCCGTCGTCGGGAGATGTACTGCAAAGGCGCCTGCCGACATGCTTGGCACAACCTGTCAGCGGACACCGAGCAGCTGTAGCATCGCCCACTCCGGCTCGTGGTCCGACTGGCCGGTCGCCCGCCCTTCCGTACGGCGGCCGTCGGTCGGCACGAACTCGTTCGGCCTGGGGCCCTGGCGTGCCGAGGCGGCAGGAACAGGGAGACCGCATGCTCGCCGCCTGGTACGAGACCCAAGGTCCGGCCGCCGAAGTGCTCCGCGTCGGTGAACTGCCCGATCCCGAGCCCGGCTTCGGCGAAGTCCGCGTCCGCGTCACCGTGTCGGGGGTGAACCCCGGTGACACCAAGAAGCGGCGCGGCTGGCTCGGCTCGTCGATGCCGTACGCGCGCGTCGTCCCGCACAGCGACGGCGCGGGTGTGATCGACGCCGTCGGACAGCACGTCTGAGCGACGGCACGGGGCCGCGCCGGTCACCGGTGCCCTCGACACCCGCCAGCCCGGGTGGTCGGGCCGCAGGGCCCGCAAAAGGTGCCGCCACCCTCGCCGCAGAGGCGAACGTGCCTGGTCGACAGAGCGCCGCGGCAGCCCGCAGGGGCGGCGGGGCCGGAGGAACGGGATACGCCCCGGGCCGTTGACCGTCCGTGATCGCCGTGGGTCCCTCCTGTCCGCCTCGCGATCGGACGTTCCGGTGATCTCCGTTTGATTCGCCCGGATACGGGTGCTCGTCACAGTGGCCCCACTTCGCCGCGGGGCCGACGCGCCGGACTTCGCCGTCCGACTTCGTTCAGGAGTGAACCATGACGACCGGACTGGAATTACGTCCACGATCCGCGAGCCCGCCGGGCGGGAGGCGGGTCTGGTCCCGCGTCGCGCGCCACGGCTCGCCCGTCGCTCTCCGGCACGACCGGCTGGTGCGCGGCTGGGCCAGTGCGCTGCTCGGCGTGGGGCAGGTGGCCGCGCCCGGGCGGTTCGCGCGAAGCCTGGGGGTGGCCGCCACGCCGGGCCGGCGTCCGGCCACCGTGGCCCTGGGCGTACGCGAGCTGACGGCGGCGGCCGGTCTGCTCGGCCGGCCGCGCCGCGCCTGGCTGTGGACCCGCGTCGGTGGCGACGCCGTCGATCTGGCGCTGCTGACCAGAGCACCGAGGAACCACGACGGCCGCAGGACCGGCCGCACCGTACTCGTCACGGCGGCGACAGCGGCGATCGCCGCCGTCGACGTCCACGCAGCCGTGACCCGCCCGAGCAGGAGCATCTCCATGGAACTCACCGCCACCACGACCGTGATCCGATCCCCTCAGGAGGTGTACGCGCACTGGCAGCAGCTGGACACGCTGCCGACATTCATGACCCACCTGGACGAGGTGCGCGTCACCGGCCCGCGCACCAGCCACTGGAAGGCATCGGCCCCCTTCGGTTCCAAGGTCGAATGGGACGCCGAGACGATCCACGACGTGCCCGGACGGGTCCTGTCCTGGCGGTCCCTGGAGGGAGCCGACATCGACAACTCGGGCGAGGTGCGCTTCACCCCCGCGCCCGGGGGCCGGGGAACCGAGGTCCACGTCACCCTGCGCTACGACATCCCCGGCGGCTCGCTCGGCAAGGCCGTCGCACGCTACTTCGGCGAGGAGCCGTCGCAGCAGCTCGACGACGACCTGCGCCGCTTCAAGCAGGTCGTGGAGACCGGCGAGGTCGTCCGTTCGGAGGGAGCCCCGGGAGGCAAGCGGGCCCGCAAGGAGTTCCCCCAGCATCCCGCCCGGCCGCTCACCAAGAAGGAGCTCAAGGAGGCGCTGTCGTGAAGGCGAACTGCTGGATGGGGAAGAACAAGGTCAAGGTCAAGAAGGTTCCCGACCCGTCGATCCTGAACAGCCGTGACGCCATCATCCGGGTCACCTCCACGGCGATCTGCGGTTCCGACCTCCACCTGCTCGACGGCTATGTCCCCACCATGGAGAAGGGCGACATCCTGGGCCACGAGTTCATGGGCGAGGTCGTGGAGGTGGGCCCCGGAGTCGACGGCGACAAGCTGCGGGTCGGCGACCGCGTCGTCGTGCCCTTCCCGATCGCCTGCGGGTCCTGCGCGGCATGCCGGAACGAGCTGTACTCGTGCTGTGAGAACTCCAACCCGAACGCCGGCATGGCGGAGAAGCTCTTCGGGCATCCGACAGCAGGCATCTTCGGCTACTCGCACCTCACCGGCGGGTACGCCGGAGGCCAGGCGGAGTACGCCCGGGTGCCCTTCGCCGACTTCAATCCCCTCAAGATCGAGTCCGATCTGACCGACGAACAGGTCCTGTTCCTGTCGGACATCCTGCCCACCGGCTACATGGGCGCCGAGATGTGCGACATCCAGGACGGGGACGTCGTCGCGGTGTGGGGTGCGGGGCCCGTCGGCCAGTTCGCCATGGACAGTGCCCGGGTGCTGGGGGCGGCGAAGGTCATCGCCATCGACAAGGAGCGCTACCGCCTCGACATGGCCGCCGCCGAGGGCTACTCCACCATCAACTTCGAGGACGTGGACGTCCGTTCCGCCCTGCTGGAGCTGACCGGCGGTCGCGGCCCGGACAAGTGCATCGACGCGGTGGGCCTGGAGGCGACCCACGGCTCCGGCCACGTGCACTTCTACGACAAGGCCAAGCAGACCGTGCGCTCCGAGACCGACCGTCCGCACGTCCTGCGTCAGGCGATCACGTCCTGCCGCAGCGGTGGCATCGTCTCGGTCATCGGCGTGTACGGCGGCTTCGTCGACAAGTTCCCGGCCGGCGCCTGGATGAACAGGTCGCTGACCCTGCGCACCGGTCAGTGCCATGCGCAGCGGTACATGAAGCCGCTGCTGGAGCGCATCGAACGGAGAGAGATCGACCCGACACGGGTCATCACGCACACCATGCCGCTCGGCGAGGCTCCCCACGGCTACGACATCTTCAAGAACAAGCAGGACAACTGCGAGAAGGTCGTCCTGAAGGCCTGAGCCCGTTCCGGCCGCGCCGGGAGCCTCCGGCCTGGTCGGGGGAGCCGGGAGCGACGTCGCCGGAACCGGCGGCGGGGGCTGTGGCGACGGCTCGGAACCGGCGGCGGACTCAGTACGGCGGTTCGGAGCAGGCAGTGGGCCCAGGGGTGACCTCGGCGGCGCAGTCGGCTCGGGGGGGGGGGGGGGGGGGGGGGGGGGGGGGGGGGGGGAGGGGGGGGGGGGGGGGGGGGGGGGGGAGGGGGGGGGGGGGGGGGGGGGGGGGGGGGAACAGGGGGCCCCCCGGGCCGCCCCCCTCGCCTCCGACTCCCTGTCAGACGGGCGCCCGCCGTTCCTCCGCCTTCAGCGACGACGCCCGTCGAACGCACTCGGCCGCGGGGCCGGCTCCGCCGTGGGCCACCGCCGCTTCAGAGATCCCGGCGCCATTGGACCTCGCCCTCGTGCCGGATGCCGGTGGGGGAGAGCCCGGCGGCGACGGCCACGGCGGCGGACGCCCGGTGTTCCGGGTGAATGTGAGCGACGACCGTCCGCACCGACCGGCGGCCGAGCCAGTCGACGAGGCCGCGCGCGGCCTCGGAGGCAATTCCTCTGCCCTGCCACGCCGTTCCCACCACCCAGGCGATCTCGGCGCTGGCGCCCTGGTCGGAGTGGCCGACGGTCGCCTGGACCGTACCGGTGGGACACGCTCCCTCACGGAGCCTGACCACCCAGTTCAGCCAGGACACGTCCGGATCGGGAGAGCCGGCCGTCATGCGCGCGTAGCGCGAGCGCAGTGCCTGCGGTGTGTCCGGGGTGCCGCCGATGAACGTGTGCAGGGCCGGATCGGACAACACCTCGGCCATCTCCTCGGCGTGCTCGACGAGAAGCGGCACCAGGTCCAGTCGTGCAGTGCGGATGGGCCCGGCCGACAGGGTGCTCACGCCCTGACCACCCCACATCGTGCGCGCTCGCAATCCTCATGGGCGACCACGGAACTGCCTCCCCCGCCGATGCCGCCGGCACCGGTCTCCTCGACCGACGTGACCCTTCACCCGGGACGGTACGCCCTCGCCGTCTCCGAGCATGTGCCCGGTTCCCTTCCGCGGGGACATGGAGGGTTGCTCATCGGCATCGAAGAGATCGCAGGTGTTCTCGAACCACCGCCGGACGACTAATTTGGCGGACGGAAGCGCGCAGGAAACCTGAGCGTCCTATCCGGCTCCGCCCGCACGTACATCAGCGAAGGAACGCGCATGACCCGTATGCCCGGCGCAGTCAGACGCGCTCGCGCCGTGCTCGTCCTCTCGGGCGCGGCGTGCCTCGTCCCGGTCGTCCGGCTCACCGTGGTCGCCGCGACGCTCGAGACCGGTGCCATGGGCTTGCTGATCATGCCCATGCTGCTTCTGGCCGCTACGGCCTTCACGCTGCTCGCCGTCGTGTCGTTCGTCGTCGCGGCCCGTTTCGCCGACGGTGGCGCGAGGGTCCGGCGGGGTGCGGTCGTGATCGGCTGGGTGATCGCCCTCGGCAGCGGGGCCGCCCTCCTGGCCGGACGCGGGGCGTGGGGCGTGGGTATTGCCATGGGCGCGGTACTGGTGTTGCTGTCGACGAGCGCGGACGCGAAGGACTGGTTCGGCCGCCCGCGACTCTCGTGGCCACCGAACGACGGGGCCGACGACGGGGCTCGGGCACCGCTCGCTCCTTGAGAGCCGCGAGTTCCCGACCGGCGGCGTGAGTTGTGTCGTGTCCGGCACGCACCCGCCGGCCGGCCTCCGGCCGGTGTCGCCGGGGTGCGGGATCCCGCCCGTCCGCGCGCACAACAGCCGATGGGCGCCGCGAGGGAGCCCATCGGCTGTTCGGTGCGCCGTCGATCAGCCGACGTGGAAGGAGCCGGCGTCGAAGGTCTCGATCTCGATGTCGTTCACGCGGACGTGGCTGCCGTCCACCCAGCCGCCGTCGATGTCGGTGTCGTGGGCGGCGGCAGGGGACGCCGCGAGGAAGCCGACAGCCGTCAGACCGACGAGGACCAGGGAAATACGCCGAAGCATGGAGCTCTCCTTCGAGTGGGGGACTGTCACGACTGTTAACCAGCCGACGGCCCACCGCACGTCGAGTCGACCGGCCGGGTGGCGACCGCCGCCTTCCGCGACGTACTGCTCACTCACCTGGCCCGCGGCTCCGGCAGCCGCGGGGCACGCCGGTTTCCGTGGAGTCGGCCGTCGCGTACGTGACCGGTGCGCGCGCCGGCTCCTGGGCCCGGGCGTCGACCACGTCGGCGACCACGCAGCTGACGTTGTCGGGTCCGCCTGCGTCGGCGGCGAGGTCGACGAGTTCCCGTACCGCCCGGTCGGGGGAGTCGGCCGCCGTGACGACCCGGCGAACCTCCGCGGCCGGTACGACGGCGGACAGACCGTCCGAGCACAGCAGGAAACGATCTCCGGCGCGAGCGTCGTGCAGACGCATGTCCGGGGCTGCCGAACCGGTGCCGAGGGCCCGTGCCAGCAGGGATCGCCGGGGATGGGAGAGGGCTTCCTCCGGAGTGAGGCGCCCCTCGTCCACCATCGACTGGACCAGGGTGTGGTCGTGGGTGATCTGGAACAGCTCTCCCTCGCGCACGAGATAGGCGCGGGAGTCACCGACGTGGACCAGGGCCAGCTGCGAACCGGTCCAGAGCATCGCGGTGAGCGTGGTCCCCGCCTCGTCCGGTGAGTCCTCCGCCCCCGTTGCTCCGCGTACGGCCTGCTCCGCCCGCTCCACCGTGTCCTCCAGCAGGTTGAGGAGGTCTCCCGCCGGGAGGCCGGCGGTTTCGAGATGCTTGAGCGCGTCCACGGCGGCGGCACTCGCGGGGCCTCCGCGCCGGCCGTAGCCGTCGGCGACGGCGAGCAGGCGGGACCCGGCGTAGGCGGTGTCCTGATTGCTCTCGCGGACCAGGCCCGGGTCGGAGAGGGCGGCGTAACGGATCTCCAGGGGTGTGGCGGTCGGGGACATGGCGACGTCCTTCCAGGACAGGTGGTCGACGAGGAAGGCGACGAGGTCCCGGCGCGCGGCGGTGTCGGCCTCGACCTGGGCCCAGAACGCCCGGACCTCCTCGGCCGCCGCAGCCGCCTCCAGCGTGCAGACGTGCCGGATGCGGGCGAGTGGCATGCCGACGCGGCGGAGCCAGGCGACCAGCCGGGCCTGCTCCAACTGGTCCGGGGCGTAGCGGCGGTAGCCGGTGACCGGGTCGACGCGTGCGGGGGTCAGCAGGCCGAGTTCGTCGTACAGGCGCAGCGCTTTCGGCGACAGACGGGACGCTTTGGCGAACGCCCCGATGGTCAGCAGACCCATGCTCGTTCCCTCCTCGTGCCGAGCGGGTGGCCCGGCTCCACCGATGGTGAGTCCTCCCCCAAGGTGAAGGTCAACCGCCGTCTCGCCGCCGCCCGGACCGGGGTGTGGAACCCGGCAACCCCGGCTGGGGCAACTCGCCTGTGGGGCACGGGAGATGAAGGCCGGCGATCTTGATCGTTCCAGTCCGGAAGCCTACGGGGGTGCGCGGCGGAATGTCTCCGGGCTCCGAACCGCCCTACCGGCCACGGCGTCCGTCACCGGGCCCCGCAGAAAGCAGGTGCGGCTCCCGCGGCAGCACGCGACCATGGGCCATGACTTGGCATCTGACCGACGACATCGAGAAGTTCCGTGAGGCTGCGGGCGAGTTGCTGGCCGGGGACCCTGCCCGTTCCTCCGTACTCCTGACCGTTTCCGAGAACGTTCGTGCCGGGGTCTGGTCCGACGCGCGTCTCGGCTGGTGGGCCGACGGAGGGACGGTCGGCGGCGCTTTCCTCCAGACGCCTCCTCACCCGGCGCTGCTGAGCCCCATGCCTGCGGAGGCGGCGGGTGCGCTGGCGGGGGTGTTGCGAGGAAGGGGCGTGGCCACCGTCAGAGGAGCCGACGAGGTCGCGTCGGCGTTCGGCCGGGCCTGGGGACGCCATGAAGTCGAGCGCGTGGAGCGGTTGTTCGGGCTCACCGAACTGATCGAGCCGCCGACGGTCGAGGGGCGGTCCCGAGTTGCCGGGGCAGCGGATCTGGCGCTGCTGACGTCATGGCTGGGGGCCTTCCTGGCCGAGACCGGTCTGCCGGCGGACCGGAACCTGGAGGAGTTCGCGGCCCGCAGGGCGGCCGCCGGCCAGCTGGTCCTCTGGGAGGTCGCGGGGGAGGGGCCGGTGTCGCTCGCGGCCACGTCCGAGGTCCTGGTCGGGCACGCCCGGATCGGACCCGTCTACACGCCGCCCTCGCGGCGCGGCCGGGGCTATGCCGCCGGGGCCACCGCGGCGGCCACCCGGCTGGCCCAGGAGCGTGGGGCGGGTCACGTGGTGCTCTTCGCCGACCTGGCTAATCCCACCAGCAACGCGCTCTACCAGCGCCTCGGTTACCGCAGGATCGAGGATCAGCTGTCGCTGAGACTCGCCGGCTGAGCGGTTGCCGGCGGGCGGGGTACCGCTCCCCGTGCCCTGCCGCGTCCATGGCCGCGTCCGTATCCATGTCCGTCTCCGGGCATGTGGAGGTGCCGGGCTTCCGGTGTGTCTGTCACCGGAGACGGGCCTGGCTCACCTGCCTCGGCCCGAGGTGTCCTGCCGCCAAGCGGGCTCCGGGACGGACGGGGCCCGCGACCGCTCGCACCCGACCGGATCGGGCACAGGATGTCGGGTCCGAGGGGAGGTGTGCCGCCTAGCGTGGTGGTCGAACAGAGGAAGGAGGCCGGGCATGCTGGACCGGCTCAACCAGGCCATGGACCACATCGAGCGTCACCTCGACCGGTCCGTGGACGTGTCGGAGTTGTCCCGTATCGCGGCGACCTCGGAGTACCACCTGCGTCGGATGTTCTCCGCGCTCGCGGGGATGCCGTTGTCGGAGTACGTGCGGCGCCGCCGGCTGACCGTGGCGGGAGCCGAGGTGCTCGCGGGCGGTGAGCCGCTGCTGGACATCGCCGTGCGCTACGGGTACGGCTCGGGCGAGGCGTTCGCACGGGCGTTCCGCGCCATGCACGGCGTCGGTCCGGGCGAGGCCCGGCGAAGCGGCTCCGCGCTCGTGTCCCAGCCCCGGCTGGCCTTCCGCCTCACCGTCGAAGGGAACAGCAGCATGCGGTACCGCGTAGTGGACAGGCCCGCCTTCAGTGTCGTCGGCTTCAAGGCCCGGGTACCGCTGGTGCACACGGGTCCGAACCAGGCGATCATCGACTTCGTCCGCGGCATCGGACGCGAGGCGTTGGAACGGCTGGAGAAGATGTCGGACGGGGAGCCGCAGGGCGTCCTCGCGGTCTGTGACGACCTGGACCCCAGTCGCGCCGAGGGGACCGAACTCGACTACTACCAGGGCGTGATCACGTCCACGACGGCCCCCGAAGGTACGGACGTCCTGCCGGTCCCGGCCGGCACCTGGGCGGTCTTCACCACCTCCGGGCCGGCGCCGGAGGCGATCCAGTTCCTGTGGCGGGACGTGTTCACCGAGTGGTTCCCGTCCAACCCGTACCGCAGCCGCCCCGGCCCCGAGATCCTGCGGACCCGCATGTCGTCCGACGGGACGGAGGCGGACGCCGAGCTGTGGCTTCCGGTGGAGCGGGAAGGCGCCTGAATGGTCTCTGGGCCGGCGGCCGAAGCAGGGTGGCCGCCACGGTCCGGGCCGACCGCCCGCTCGCGCCGGCCCGGCGCGACTGGGACGGCCGGACCCCAGGCTTCGACGCGCCACCGCGCCGGTGGGCCTGCCGCATTGCGGATGTCGACGCGGCACCGGCCATGCGGGACGGCCGCACCCGAGACGCCGATGCGGCGGCCCGATTGAGGGATTGGGTTTCCTCCCGGTGGGGGAGGGACAGGGCGAATGTCATGTGCACGACTGCCTGCCCCCACAAGGAGGTCGACCATGCACGTCCGAACCACGACCGGTTGTCTGGCCGCGTCGCTCTTACTGTCCCTGCCCCTGCTGGGCGGTCAAGCCGCCGCGGCTTCCTCGCCGGGTGCCGTGTCCGTCTCGGCGGCCCGTGTCGTCACCTATGACGCGAGCGGCTCCGCCGAGTTCAAGTCCGCGGTGGACCGGGGCGCAGCCATCTGGAACGAGAGCGTGGACGGCGTCGAGCTGCGTCCTGTCGCGTCCGGACAGCGTGCCAACATCCGGGTTCTCGCGGACAACGGCTGGCCCCGCGCCCTGACCACCTCGCTCGGCAACGGAACCGTCTACATCGGGCGAGAGGCCGTCAACCAGGGGTACAACACGATCCGCATCTCGTCCCACGAACTCGGGCACATCCTGGGACTGCCCGACCGCAAGCCCGGCCCGTGTTCCAGCCTTATGTCGGGCTCCAGCGCGGGCGTGGCGTGCACGAACCCCTATCCGAACTCCGCCGAAAAGGCCGAGGTCGAGGGGAACTTCGGAGCGGCTCTCGGGAGCCGTACCGATGCGGCGCCCCGGGCAACGCCGACCGTCGGCTGAGGGGCCTGACGGAAGGCCCCGGAACGGTTCTCCGTCCCCCGGGTCCGGTCCGGCCGCGCATGCGAAGCAGATGCGATCGCCCGTGCGTCCGGACCGGGTCGGGGGGTTCGCACGGCACCCTGCGATCACGGTTCCCGAATCGCCTCCTCCGCCGGCTGCCGCGCCCAGGACCACTCGACCACTCGGCGTCGGCAGCAGCCGCGCCCGTGCCGTTGCGGGACGTGGGCACAGGCCTCGTCGCTCTGATCGCGCCCCGAACGCACCCCCGATGCCGGCGCGTTCCGGCGTCGCGGGTGCGAAGGTGAAGTTGCGTCAAGATCCGTATTAGGCATGAGAATTACCGGACGCGGTCACTACGATCGGAGCCCAAGACAACCGATCGGCCGGTACCGGTGGAGGGTGCCGGTCGGGGTCGCCGTTGCCAGGGACCGCTCCCCGGGTTGTGGTGATCTTCCTGCGTAGGAGGACCTTCCGCATGTTCCGAAGTATCGGGAACGCCGTCGTCCGACATCCCGTCTGGACGATCGTGGCGTGGCTGATCGCGGCGGTGGCGATCGTCGCCACCGCTCCGAGTCTGCCCAGCAGCAGCGACGAGAGCAGCTTTCTGCCCAGCAGCTACGAATCCATCAGGGCGGCGGATCTCCAGGAGAGGGCGTTCCCCAGCGCCTTCACCCCGTCCGCCATCGCCCTCTACCAGCGCAGTGACGGCGCGAAGCTGACCGCGGCCGACAAGAAGGACGTCGCCCGCATCACCTCCGAGCTGGGCAGGAAGAACATCGACCAGGTGCAGAAGGTCGTCCCCGGCCGGCCGTCCGAGGACGGCAGGTACACCACGACCCTGGTCCAGATGGACAGCAAGAACGCCGGTCAGCCCAAGCAGGCCGACGCGGCGGAGGTGCTGCGCAAGGAGGTGAAGGACCTCGCGAAGGGCACCGGTCTCGACGTCAAGCTCGGCGGTTCCGCCGCGCAGGCCCTGGACCAGCAGGACTCGTCCAGCCGGGGCCAGGCGCTGATCGGCATCGGCACCTTCGTGATCATCCTGGTGACCCTGCTGATCATCTTCCGGGCACCGATCCTCGCCGTCCTGCCACTGATCCTGATCGGTCTGGTGTCCGCCGTCGCCAACGGGCTGATCGCCTACGCCACCAAGCTGTTCGACCTGCAGGCGAACAGCTCGATCTCGTCGATCCTGATCGTCGTGCTCTTCGGCGTGGGCACCGACTACTTCCTGTTCCTGATCTTCCGTTATCGCGAGCGTCTGCGCGCCGGTGACGAACCCAAGGAAGCCATGGTCAACGCCGTCGGCCGGGTCGGCGAGGCCATCGCCTCGGCGGCCGGGGCGGTCATCATCGCCTTCCTCGCGCTCGTGCTGTCCACGCTGGGTTTCCTGAAGCAGATGGGCCCGGCACTCGCCATCGCGGTCGCCGCCACGCTGGTGGCGGGACTGACCCTGATTCCGGCGGTGGTCTCGCTCATCGGGCCCAAGGTTTTCTGGCCGTCCAAGTCGTGGCGCCAGGAGCCCGAGAACGCCCGCTTCGCTGCGCTCGGCCGCGGCGTGCAGCGGCGCCCGGCACTGACGGCGGCGCTGTCCGGTCTCGTCCTGGTCGCACTGTCGCTCGGCATGTTCGGCTACAAGGCCACGTTCGACCTGGCGTCGGGGTCCATGCCCGACACCAAGGAGTCCATGGTCGTCCAGGACGAGATGCAGAAGGCGTACTCCGCCGGTGCCGCCGCGCCCACCGACGTCTACCTGTCCAGCTCCGACGGCAAGCCGCTGGACAAGGCCGACTTCGGCGCATACGCGGACAGGCTCGGCGCCGTGGACGGTGTCGCGAGCGCCAAGCTGACCCAGCTGAACAAGGCGGGTACCACGGCGGACTTCACCGTGACGCTCGAGTACGAGGCCTCCACGGACCGGGCGATCGACGCGGTCGGCGAGGTGCGGGACGTCGCGCACTCCGCCGCCCCCGACGGGACCGAAGCCCTGGTCGGCGGGATGTCGTCGATCTACAAGGACATCGGTACGGCCGTCAACCACGACTACCGGACCGTCTTCCCGGTCGCAGCGGCGCTGATCATGGTGATTCTCGGGCTGCTGCTGCGCAGTGTCGTCGCGCCGCTCTATCTGATGGCCTCGGTCGGCCTCGGCTTCGGCGCCACGCTCGGTGCCACCGTCTGGATCTTCCAGGACGGGCAGGGGCACTCGGGGCTGATGTTCATGCTCCCGGTGATCATGTATCTGTTCGTGGTCGCCATCGGCACCGACTACAACATCCTCATGATCGCCCGGCTTCGCGAGGAGGCGCGCGAGGGCCGCGACCCGCGGGAGGCGGCAGGTATGGCGGTCCGGCACGCCGGTCCCACCGTCGCGGCGGCGGGCTTCATCCTCGCGGCGACCTTCGCCACGATGATGCTGGCGGGCAACGCGCTCCTCACCGAGATGGGCTTCGCGGTCTCGTTCGGTATCGCCGTCGCGGCCTTCGTGATGTCGATGTTCTTCACGCCGAGCCTCACCGCCCTGATCGGCCACGCCGCTTGGTGGCCGGGGCACGGAGACCGTGCCGAGGGCACCGCGACCGGCGCGGGGGCGCTATCCGGCGAAGCCGGGCCGCCGGTCTCCGGCGAGGACCGGGGCTCCGTCGCCGAGGAGCCGTCGGGGCGCCGGGGCTGACGCCTCGAGGAGGCGGGCCGGCGGGCGGCCCCTCGTCGAGCGTGCCGGAGACGGCCCGCTCGACGAGGGGCCTGCCGCCCCGCCGTACGTGATCACCGTGAGGGCCCTCAGTTCATACGTGATCCCCGCGGGGAAAGCAGGTCTTGCGTGACCCTTTGAGGGCCTCAGGTCGTACATGATCACCGCGAGGACCTCCGGTGCGGAGGGGGCGGCCCCATGCCGTCCCGCCCCCGAGCGCCATGCGTTCGGCGCCGCACCGGCAGGCTCTCGCGCGTTCGGGTGCGGGACCGGCCCGAGCCGTGCCGTCGTCAGACCTGTGCGGCGAGGGCCCGTTGGCGGGCCTGCTCCACCGCGTCGGACAGGCCCGCGATGTCGTAGGCGCCGTGGTAGCGGCGCCCGTTGACGAAGAACGTCGGTGTGCCCGACACTCCGCTCAGGTCGGCGGAGTCCATGTCCTCGGCGATCCGGCGCGCACCCAGGTGACGTTCCAGATCCTTGCGGAAGAGGGCGACGTCCAGCCCGAGTTCGGACGCGTACCGCAGCAAGTCGGCCTTTCCCAGCGCGTCTTGACGGTCCATCAACAGGTCGTGCATCGGCCAGAAGCTGTCCTGCGCGGCGGCCGCCTCGGAAGCCTCCGCGGCGAGCTGGGCGCGCGGATGGACGTCGTGGAGGGGGAGATGCCGCCACACGTAGCGGACATCGGCGTCGCTGCCGAGCAGTTCCCGGACCGCCGCCTCCGCCTGGCCGCAGTACGGGCATTCGAAGTCGCCGTACTCGACCAGGGTGACCAGCGCGTGCGCGGGTCCGCGTACCCGGTCGTGACGCGGGTCGACCGCGACCGCCAGATCGGTCAGGGGCTCGTTCGTGCCGAGCAGGGCGCGGGCCCGACGCGCCGGCGGAAGCAGCCTGATCACCCCGGTGACCGCCGAAGCGACGAGGAAGGCGACGATCAGCGTGGACAGGATGCCGATCCGCGCCTGCTCCAGCTCGCGGCCGTCGAACGCCAGCGACGCGATCAGCAGGGACACGGTGAACGCGGCACCCGCGATCGCGCCGCCGGCAGTGACCGATCCCCACCCCACGCCGGGCCGCAGCCGTCCTCCGCTGAGCCGGCGGGCGATCGCCATGGAACCCACCACGCCGAGCACCTTGCCCACCGCGAACCCGCACAGGATGCCGAGGGTGATGCGGGAGGTGAACGCGTCGGCCAGCCCGGCCGCGCTCAGCGGAATACCGGCGTTGGCCAGGGCGAACAGCGGTACGATCACCAGACTCACCCATGGCAGGAACAACTGCTCCAGCCGGTCGTTCGGCGAGATCGCCGCGGCGAGCCCCTGGACCGCCGAACGCTGCAGTTCCGGCGTCGGCTGCTCCCGGAACAGGCGGAAGAGACCGCTCGCCCGTTCCAGGTCGACCCGGTCGGCGGGGTAGGCGACGACCAGCGCGCCGACGGCCAGTCCCGTGACCACCGGATCCACGCCCGCCTCGTGCAGCGCCACCCACGCCACCACCGACAGCAGCGCGCAGTACATCCCGCGGCGTACCCCCAGCAGCCGCAGGCCGACGATCATCAGCAGCGCGACGAGCGCCACCAGCAGCGCGGGCAGCCGGATGTCGTCGCTGTAGAAGAAGGCGATCACGAGCAGCGCGACCAGGTCGTCGACCACGGAGATCGACAGCATGAACGCCCGCAGCGCGGCCGGCATCCGGGAGCCGAACAGCGCGAGGATGCCGAGCGCGAACGCGGTGTCCGTCGACATGGCCACGCCCCAGCCGTGGACGGACGTGTGCCCGGCGTTGACGGCGACATAGATGAGCGCCGGGACGGCCATGCCGGTCAGGCCGGCGATGGCGCTCAGCAGCATCCAGCGCCGGTCGCGCAGCTCGCCCATGTCGAACTCCCGGCGGGCCTCCAGGCCGACGAGGAAGAAGAACAGGCTCATCAGGCCCGCGTTGATCCATTCGGCCAGCTCGAGCGAGAGCTGATGGGAGCCGAGGCCGATGGACAGCTTGGTCCGCCAGACCTCCTCGTACACGCCCGGTGCGATGTTGGCCCACAGCAGCGCCGCGACCACCGCGGCGAGCAGCAGGGCCGCGCTCCCCGTCTCGGTGCGTACGAAACTCTGCCGGCGTACGGCACTGCTGGTGGAGATACGCGGTGCGTCCTCCAGGCCTGTCTCCGTCATCGCTCGATTATCACCGGGCCGGTCCGCGGCCCCGGCACACCCCGCCGCCCCGCGTCCGGTGCGGGCCGGCGGGGGTGTGCCGGGGCCGATGGGCGCGGCAGCGGGGCGACGGCCTTGCGTGCTTGGGCCCCGCACGTCGCGCCACGGCAGACGGCTTCCGCGCGACCGCTTGCCTCACCTATCGAATCTCGATAGATTTCCATCGCTGGTCGATCGAAGGAGAGGCATGGGAAGGGTGACAGTGCGCGCGCTGCGCGGTGTGCTCGTGATGCTGCTGGCAGGGTCCGTGTTCATTCAGACGGTGATGGTGCCGCTGCTCGCCGCCGACCTGAACGGGATCGACGACGACCTCGCCTTGCCCCGGGCGGGCGTCCTCGTGATCACGGTCCTGGGCATCGTGGCGGTCCAGGTCGTCCTGGTCTGCGTATGGCAGCTGGTCACGATGGTGCGGCACGGAACGGTGTTCTCTCACGGGGCCTTCCGCTACGTGGATGTCGTGATCGGTGCGGTCGTGGCGGCCGCCCTCCTGGTGTTCGCACTCGGAGTCGTCCTGGCGCCGGGCGAGGCCGTCGCCCCGGGTGTGGTCCTGCTGCTGGGCGGGGTGGGCGTGGCCGTCCTCGGGGTCGCGCTCATCGTCCTCGTCCTGCGGACGCTGCTCGCCCAGGCCGTCGCGCGCGACCGGGAGGCGGCGCAGATGCAGGCCGAGCTGGACGAGGTGATCTGATGCCGATCACCGTCGACATCGACGTGATGATGGCGAAGCGGAAGATGTCCGTGGGTGAACTCGCGGAGCGTGTGGGAATCACACCCGCCAACCTGGCGGTGCTCAAGAACGGGCGGGCCAAGGCGGTGCGGTTCGCGACGCTGGCCGCGCTCTGCGAGGTGCTCGAATGCCAGCCGGGAGATCTGCTGCGCTACGAGACCGAGGCCGGCCGGGAGGTCGTGGAAGTCGGCGAGACCGCGGACGGATGATCCGCCCGGGAGCCGCCCCGTGGCGGGTGGCGGGGGGGGGGGGGGGGGGGGGGGGGGGGGGGGGGGGGGGGGGGGGGGGGGGGGGGGGGGGGGGGGGGGGGGGGGGGGGGGGTGGGGGGGGGG